>JAJCXT010000109.1 GCA_029263295.1 Acidobacteriota bacterium
GGTCTTGCGAGGTGAAGGCAAGGAACGAAGAGGAGGCGATGCTTTCGCATCGTCGACGATGAGTGACGCAGCATCCGCCCGCAACCCCCTGTCGCCCAAAGGGTTACGGCGAATTGTGGGTACCTGCGGCGTTAGCCTTCCTCGACGATGCCAAGGCATCGCCTGCGTCAGTCTGCCTAGCATCTCCCCACAATTCGACGTAACGAGCCCCATCGGACTTCCACCATAGGCTGCTAGACGACTCGACATGGGCATCAATAGAGGACGGCTCGCCCCTTGGGGAACGAGGCGGCGAGGTTGGTGAAGCCGACGATTTCGCCGCCGACCAGCCCGGTCGGGAGCACGGCTTCGAGAACGATCAACTGGGATTGTTGCGCGAAGTCGTTGAACCGACCTTCGAGGCTGATACGTACGGTGGCGCCAGAAATGTCGATCGGAAACACCAGCCCCTCGGTCGGGTTGACAAGCAAATCGTCCCCGGGCCGCTCCGGCTGCGGGAACTCCTCGAAATCGGCGCAGAAGCGGCAGAAATCGTCGCGGTTATCGACGACGTCGAAGCGACCGAGGTTGATGTTCTGCCCGCCGACCTCTATGAAAGTCTCCAATTGCAGCGCGGCCGTCGTGTCGGGCATGTTGAGTGACGGCTCTCCGGCATCATCGACCATCCACAGTCCTGAGTTCTCGTTCGTGTCCGGACCGTCGGTCGGCGTGAATACGCGCAGTGTGCCGGCGGCGGAGGTGATGCCGCTCGAAATCGGGACGGTGAGTTCGGCCACGCGGTCGATGAACGTGCCCGAGATGATCTGCATCCCTGTCGGCGATTCCGCGCCAGGGTTGGCCTCGATCGTCACCAGGATGCCCTGCAGCGTGCGCAGGGCGACCTCGTCGGTGCGGAACGTGTCAATCGCCACACCGTTCGCGTCAATGACGTCGCCCGTCGTGGGGTCGATGAAGAACTCGGCGAGCCTCTGCGCCTGATTCCGTTCGCCCAGTCCCCAGAGGATGTAGGTGCCCTCGGTGGTCGGCTCGAGCGGCGCCAGGGATTCCATGTTGACCCGGACGGCCTGCACTTCGCCGAGCGCGCGAGGCAGCGACGTGATCTCGGTTGGCGTCTGGTTACATGCGCCGACGAGGATCAGGCTCAGTACGAACAGCGCGCGCCGTGGCGGACGATGGGTTCGGCTTAGATTCACGGGCGTTCTTCCGCCGCTCGCTCGAGCGTTTCGAGGATCAGGCCGTAGACCGCCTCGCGGTCCGAGAGGTCGTTCTCGATGGCGTTTTGCAGCGCGGTGACCACTTTCTGCCGCGGCACCTTGCGCTCTTCGCACCATGAGCGGGCGTCGTCCCACGTCGGGAGCCAGGCGAACTTCTCGCGCAGGTCATCTGCGCCGCCGGCCAGTCGCTCCATCGCGTTCGCACTGCTTATCAGGTGCACTCCGGCCTGAAAGGGCGAAGGCGCGCGCACGATCCCATCGATATCGAAGACGTAGTGCCCGGCGCGGGGAGTCCACACCAGTCCCGCGCCGCGCAGACGGGCCGCCAATTGAATTTCTGTTTCGGTGAAACGCATATAGAACCTCGACGGGCGATTGTACCAGTATCCGGTGATCGCTCTTTCACCACAGGCGGCTAGCCCTCCGGGCATAGGCGGCGCTCTGATAGACGGCCCTGTTGATGCACTGCGGGGCGGGGTTCCCGCGCAACATTGCGAGCGCATTCGTCGCGGCGATCTTCGCCATCGCTTCGCGAGTGCCGCGCGAAGCGCTGCCGACGTGAGGCAGCAGCACGGTGTTCGGCAACTCAGCCAGTCCCGTCGCCATTGTCGGTTCGCGCTCGTAGACGTCGAGGCCGGCCGCCGCTATCTGGCCCTCGCGCAGCGCCACCACGAGTGCGGCCTCATCAACGACGGCGCCGCGAGACGTGTTTACCAGGACTGCCGTTGGCTTCATTGCCTGCAGTTCATCGGCAGCGATCAAGTGCCGCGTCGCCGTGGTCAAGGGGATGTGCAGGGAAACGAAGTCGGCCTCACGGAGCAACTCGGACAGTTCGACGGGTCGCGCCAGTTCGGATGCCCGGACGCGCTCGGGATCGCTCGGGTGGTAGGCGATCACGGCCATGTCGAAGCCACGCGCTCGCCGCGCGACAGCCTCGCCGATGCGACCGAATCCGATGATGCCCAGAGTCTTGCGTTGTCCGTCGCCGCCTGGCGAGATGTCCTCGCCGAGAAGAAGCTGTGGGCCCCAAAGGCGGTAGTTGCCAAGACGCATGAACCGATCAGCTTCCACGATCCGGCGCCCAGCGCCCAGCAAGAGCGCCCAGGTCAGGTCCGCGGTGGTTTCCGTGAGCACGTCGGGCGTATTGCTGACGGGGATGCCGAGCTGCGTCGCGGTCTCGAGGTCGACGTTGTCGTGACCCACCGCGTGGTTCGCTACCCCGAGCAGCTGCGGCGCGGCAGCCAGTAGATTGGCGTCGATCTGCTCGGTCAGGAGTGACAGCAACACGTCGGTGGAGGCGAGCGCAGCGCGCAGTTCTTCTGGTCCAGGCGCGTCGCCGCTACCGGACCAGACGGTTGCTTGGGCGCCACCCGCTGCGAGTAGATCAGTGCCTGCGGCCGGAATGGCGCGGGTGACGAATACGCGCCGGGCCGGCAGCTCGCCCGCCTGCGGCTCCGTCTCAGCCATCCAGGACGCCCACGCCGTGCCGGAATACGGCGGTGCCGCCCAGGTACGCGGTCACCAGCACGGCGGCCGTTCCGACTGCCGCCAGGCTCCAGTAGCCGGTTGCGTACTTCTCGGGGGCATGTCCGCGCAACAGTAGCCGCCATGCGGCGACTGGCACGAAGCAGGCCAGCGTCACGAGCCCCGCATTGCGATGGTTCAGAATCACCGCTTCGGCCAGGCCCGTTGGCGCGGCATCTTGATAGGCCGCGTAGCCGGAAAGCGCAGCGAGGACCGCAGCTCCGGTACCGAACACGAGCGTCCACGTGGCGACGATGCGGAATTCGTCTTCTTCCGCCAACATGCTCAGCACGTCGCAGCCGACCGACGTCAGAAGAAGGGCGACGGCGAAATCGACGACGACGGTGTGAGGCAGCAACGCTTCTTGACCAGAGGCTGCTAGATCAGGACAGACCTAGCTGCGCTTCCGCGGCAGCTGGGTCGGCGACCTTCACGATGCAGAGGGCTCGCGCGTTGCCGGCGCCCGCAGCAGCGTATGCATACTCGACGTTGATGCCCGCCTCGGCCAGCTGTACCGCAACCTTGCCCAGTGCGCCGGGCTGATCGGATACCTCGATGGTGAGCACTTCAACAGTGGAGAAGGGGA
Source organism: Acidobacteriota bacterium (assembly GCA_029263295.1). GTDB lineage: Bacteria > Acidobacteriota > UBA890 > UBA890 > WLXD01 > WLXD01. The sequence goes on from JAJCXT010000109.1 coordinate 3,325, forward strand.
GGTTTGCCCCGCGCAGGACCTCCTCAGCGCTATCGACTTCGTCGACGAGCATGCGGACCACGCCGTAATCGCTGCCTTCCGAGGTCGTCATCGCGCGCAGATTGATTCCGTTCTCCTCGAGCGTGTTGCAGAGCGTGGCAAGGCGCCCGGGGACGTTCTCGAGAAACACACTGATCTGTCGCATCAAAGGCATGTCAGGCCCTTCCAATCACGTTGTCGCGGCAGTGCCGGCGCGGCCGGCTAGTCCGCAGTTCTTTCCACGAACACGCCGCTAGCCGCAGCGTGATCGAGTCGGCGGATCTCACCGCCGACACGTAAAGTCATCGTCCCTTCTTTATCTGTAGCTTCAAGGACCTCGACCATGGCATCAGGTCGGATCCCGAGGTGTCCGAACTGACGGAGAAGGCCCCCATCGCCGTCGCGAACGCGCCGCACACATGCGGTTTCGCCAGTGTGCAACTCGACGAGCGCCGGGTGTGCAGACTCGTCCATTGTGCCATCGCTAGCCGGAATCGGCGCACCATGAGGATCCGTCGAGGGGTTCTCCAGCAGGTCGTCGAGGCGGCCAACGAAACGGGGGCTGACGGCATGCTCCAGGCGTTCCGCCTCCTCGTGGACCTCGTCCCAGGGGTAATCGAGAACCTCGACGAGGAAACGTTCTATTAGCCGATGGCGGCGCACCATGCGTCGTGCGAGCAGTTCGCCTTCCTCGGTGAGCTTCACGCCGCGGTAGGGCTCGTGTTCCAGGAACCCGAGGGTCGCCAGGCGGCGCATCATGTTGCTCACGGAGGCAGGGCGCACGTCTAGCCGGTCGGCGATTGCCGACGTCTGAACCAACCCATCGTTCGTGCTGAGTTGGAAGATCGCCTTGATGTAGTCCTCGATTGACTCGGACGACATTTCGGTTATCCGGAAAATGACCGACCCGCAGCGCGCGCGGCGAGATCGTTCTCGTCGATGCCCGTGAGCCTACCATCGCGCATCGCCTCTTGATTGCCGCACAGAATCGCATCGACCGTGACGGAGCCACAGCCGCGAACGGTACTCATGAGCCCTCACCCTCGCCAAACAAGGACTGCTGGTCCTCGTCGCCCCAGCTGCCATCGGCCAAGCCTTCACCGACCCGCTTCACCGTCACGGTGTTGGTGGATCCTGGTCCGCCGACGGGGAATCCCGCGGTGATAACCACCAAATCGCCGTCGCTGATGACTCCTGCTTCCACACCCACGCGCTCGGCTTCGCTGAGCATGTCCTCGTGGCTCGGAACTTCTACGCCGAGCAGCGGCCAGATGCCCCAACCCATCGTCAATCGACCAACGGTCAATGGGTTCGTGCTGATGGCGAGTATCGGCTGGCGGGGCCGGAACTGGGCCATCTTGATGGCAGTGCTACCGGTACGGGTCGGCACCAGTATCGCGTCGGCCTTCAACATGCGCGCGACCAATGATGCCGCGGCTGCCACCACGTCGGGCACCGAGCCATGCCGCTCGCCAGGCAGGCGCCGATGGGATCCTCGTTTGTGCATGCTGCGCTCTGTGGCCCGGCAAATACGCTCCATGATTCCCACCGTCTTGGCGGGGTGTGCACCGATGGCAGTTTCTTCGGACAGCATCACGGCGTCGGTGCCGTCGTACAGTGCGTTGGCGACGTCGGTGGTTTCCGCGCGCGTTGGACGGGTTGCCGTGACCATCGAGCGCAGCATCTGAGTGGCCGTGACGACGGGCTTGCCCGCGTTGTTGGCGGCTCGGATGATCCGTTTCTGTGCCTGAGGCACCTCCTCCAGGGGGATCTCCACCGCCAGGTCGCCACGAGCCACGAGCAAGCCGTTCGCCTCATCGAGGATCGACTCGAGATTCTCGAGTGCCTCGTGCTTCTCGATCTTGGCGATGATAGGCAGCGTGGATGCGTGCTCCTGCAGCACCTCGCGGGCCTGACGGACATCTTCCGCCGTGCGAACGAAGGAGAGGGCGATGAAGTCGACGCCGGTGTCGACAGCGAGCGCGATGCCCTCGCAGTCGCGCTCGGTCAGGCTGGGCACCGATAACGACCGGGTCGGGAAGTTCATCCCCTTGCGGCTCGAGAGCGGACCGCCGGAGACAACGCGGCAATGCACGGTCCCCGGCTCGGTGCGATCGACTTCTAGTTCGACGTCACCGTCGCCCAGAAAGATCTTGTCGCCCGCGCACACTTCGTCGGGCAGCGTCGTGTACGAGACAGATACCTGCTCGACGGTGCCAGGTGCCTCGGTTGTAACGAGTCGAAACCTGTCGCCGGTGTGGAGTTCGATCGGTCCATCCGGGATCTTGCCGATACGCAGCTTGGGACCGGGGCAGTCAAGCAGGATCCCGAGCGTCCGGCCGCGCTCCGTGGCGACTTCCCGAAGGATCTTGATTCGTTCGCGGTGCCACTCGGCGTCGGCGTGCGAAAAGTTGAGTCGGGCAACGTTCATGCCCGCATCGATGAGCGCCGCGACGCTCTCGCGGCTCTGCGTCGCCGGGCCGATCGTGGCGACGATCTTCGTGCGGCGCGCGTTTCTCAGACTTCGTTCCACGGCTCTACTCCACGGGCTCTTGGCAACCCGTGTCAGAAAGTTGTTGGGGAAACTCGAACGGCTCGACGGCGTCGATCAACTGGACCTTGAGCCTCTCCGGATAGTCGGGTGGTATCGGGAGCCAGACGCCCACCATCTCGGGGCGCCCCTCCTGCACCCTGACGAGTCGGACCTCGCCAGCGAAGAATGCGCTGCCCTGCACAGATCGCATGAGCAGTTCGAAGACGTCACTACCCAGGGTCTCACGCCACATCGTCCGGGTCTCGCCCATGAGCGTCCTGAGATTGAGGACCGTTTCTGGCAGGACCCGGCATGGGCAAAAGGTGATGCTGACTCCGTTGAGCGGCACCGTGGTTGTAAGCGCCACGATGCGGTTGCGCGTGCGCTGGCTAACCGTACTGAGCATGGGCACCGGAGGAAGGTGCCGCGGCAGGAGATCCGCAGGCACACTGGCTATCGGGTTGTGTGCGGATAGGATGAACGAGACGCGCGGCAGCGGCAAACAGCGGCCGGCCGTGGGTTCCCATGGTTCCTACTCGCTCTGGAGCGAATTGATGATGCCGTTCCGCGCCTATGTCGGTTTGCGACCCGTAGCCTGGCTTATCGCGCTGCTGCTCGCGGTCGGGCCCGCGGTCGCCCAGCAGGGCGCCTCCGCGCCCCGCCCGCTGCGCCTTGTCGATTACTACGACCTCGTGGGCATCGGCGGTCTCGCCGTGGCGCCCGATGCCTCACGCGTCGTGTTCACGCGCACGGACATCGACGCCGAAGAGGACACCAGAACAACGTCGATATGGTCGGTGGCACCCGATGGCACGGACCTCCACCAGATCGTTGTGGCGGGGTCCTCGCCGCGTTTCGCCCCGGACGGATCTTCGCTGGCCTATCTGCACGAACGGCAGGTCTGGCTGCTGTCGTTTGGCGGCGGTGAGCCCTGGCGGCTGACGGGTTTGCCCGGTGGTGTCAGCAGTTTCGACTGGGCGCCGGATTCGCGGCGCCTCGTCCTTGTGAGCCAGGAGGCCGTGGAGGCGATGGCGCCCCTTCTTCCCGAGGAGCAGCGCGCCGACCTCCGGGACCCGGCGGTAGTGGCGGCACCTGTCGAGCTGGCGCCTCTCGATGCTGGCGAGTGGACTCCTGCCGAGCCGCTTGCGCCCACCGCAGAGGGTGAGGCTGGAGATGGCGACTCCGAAGACAGCGAGACCGTCGAGGTCGTGAGCGGTGACGACGCCGGGTACCCGGTGGGAGCGTGGATCGAACCTGCGGCCGAGGACGCCGAGTCGCGGCGTCCGGTCCCCGCGGTCATCACACGGTTGCAGTTCAAGGCGGATGGCTCAGGTTACGTCGGCTCGCGTCCGCGGCATCTGTTCGTCGTTGAGGTGCCGGTCGCCGCGCAGCTGGTCGCGGCGCGGCGTATCACCGGCGGGGACTCTACCGATGCTTCGCCGCGTTGGTCGCCCGACGGGCGCTGGATCGCCTTTGCCTCCAATCGCACCGTCGAGCCTGACACCAACAACAACTCCGACGTTTGGCTGGTTGCGCCCGCGGGCGGTCGGGTGCTGCGCGTGACCATCTCTGAGGGCGACGACGGGAGTCCTCGCTGGTCGCCGGATAGCAGGCACCTGGCCTACCGACACGTACCGCGCGATCCGCCGGTGTATGCGAATGCGCGCCTGCGCCTGGTGGCGCTCAACTCGCCGCCGCCCGACAGCGGAGGCGACGCCCAGCTCGAGGTCGGATTGCCGGTGGATCTCACTGCCGCGCTGGATCGCCCGCTCGCATCGGGCGTTTCCTGGGCAGAGGACCGGGCGTCGATCTACGTCACGCTGCAGGATCGCGGCATGGTTTCGTTGGTGCAGGTATCGACCGGGCTCAGTCGGCTTGCCAGCGGAGACCGACGCCGCCGGCGTACCGCGCCGAACACGCCGGCGGGCACCGCCGCCGCTGTCGTCGCCGGTCCGCGCGCTGTTGCCGGCTTCGCGGTCATGCCTGGTGGCCGGCAAGCCGTGGCGGTGCTCAGCGGTGGGACCGCACCTCCCGAACTGTACCGACTGGCAATGGGCCCGCGTCCGGGCTCGGTGCCGATGCGGGATCCGGCCGGTCACGTCAGCCCAACCTCGGTCCCGCCGCGAGCCGAACTGCACGCCCTCACGCGGCTGAACGCTGGATGGCGGACACGAGTTCAGCTGGCGGAGCCCGAACCGCTTCGCTTCCACTCGAGCGATGACGTGCTGGTCGAGGGCTGGTTGCTGCGACCGCCGGGGTATCAGGACGGGTTGCGCTACCCGCTCATCGTGCGGATCCACGGCGGCCCGGTATCGCAGTTCACCTGGGGGTTCTCCTGGGAGCGACAGTGGCTCGCGGCCCAGGGATACGCTGTGCTGTACCTGAACCCCCGAGGTTCATCAGGATATGGCGAGGAATTCGCCCGCTCGTTGTGGGCCGACTGGGGAGGCCCGGACTTCGACGACATTCTCGCGGGGGTGGACCATCTGGTCGCGCGGGGAATCGCGCATCCGGACCGTGTTGGTGTCGGCGGGTGGTCTTACGGTGGGATTCTGACGAACTACATGATTACGAAGAGTCAGCGATTTGCCGCTGCTATCTCGGGAGCCTCGGAAACCGACTATTTTTCGTCCTACGGCACGGACGACCTGCAGCGCTGGTGGGAGGACGAACTCGGGCTGCCGTACGAGGCGGAGAGTCGTGCCCTGTATGCGCGGCTGTCGCCCATCCATGCGGTCGATCAAATCGAAACGCCGACGCTGTTCATGGTGGGCGAGGAAGACTTCCGCGTGCCGGCGTCACAGAGCGAACAGATGTACACCCAGTTGCGTCGGCGCATGGTTGATGGCGGCCCGCAGACTGGTCTGATCGTCTACCCCGGTGAGAGCCACGGAATCAGCAAGCCGTCGTTCGTCATCGACCGATGGCTTCGCTACAAGGCCTGGTACGACCTGTATCTCAAGAATGACGCGGACGCGGACCCGTTCTTCGGCCTCCGCGCCTGGTGACGGCCGGAGGCCGCCACCAGGCGCGGGGCGCTGTGTCCACTAGCGGCCTCTGGCCGCTGGCGCGCGGGCGAAGGCGCGGTCCGCCTGGTGTCATGCGTGGGCGGGGAGGGTTTGTAGGCGCGCGTCGGGGGCGTTGCGGGTGAAGGTCTCGGCCAGATGCCGGTGGCAGGTGAAGGCGAAGACCTGGTGACCGTCGCGTGCGAAATTGCTGAGGAGCGCCGCGGTAGCTCGGGCGCGATCGTCATCGAAGTTGACGAGGATATCGTCGGCGACGAGCGGCAACGGGACGGCGCGCCGGCCGTAGGCGCGGGCCAACGCCAGGCGCATCGATAGGTACAGCTGTTCGCCCGTGCCACGCGACAGCGCGCCCGGGGCCAGGCGATCGCCACTGTCCGTGCGCTCGACCTCGAGGCGGACCTCGCCGAGAGGCGCGATGACGCGGCAGTAGCGGCCGGCGGTCATTTGCTCAAAGTACTCGCCGGCCAGCTTGAGCACCTCTGGCTGGCGCTCGGCTTCGTACTTGTGCTTGGCTTCGTCGTAGAGAGCCCCTGTCACCGTGTGCCCGGCCCAGTCGTTGACGAGTTCGACGAGTTCCGCGCGCCGGGACTCGCGCTCTGCCAGAGCGTCGGCAAGAGCCTCGTCGGTTTCCATGTCCGCGATCTGCTGGCCAAGCGCCCCCAGGCTTTCGTTCAAAGCATCGCGATCGGCTCGGACTGACCGCAGCTTGCCCTGGGCGGTCCCGACCGCGCGTGCGAGGGCATCGGGGTCCCAGCTGGACAGGCGCTCGCGGAACGTCTCCGCACCTTCGAGGCCAGCCAGTGCCTGCAGGCTCGCGCGGGTGCTCGAGTGCCGCTCGAGCACCGAACGGATGCGCTCGCGATGGGCCTCGACGTCCTCGAGTTCCGCCTGGAGCTCGCCGATGGTCGCCAGCAGGGGGTCGACCATCTTCATGGTGTCGTATCGCAGTTCGAGATCCCGTCGATCGATCTCCTCGAGGATCGCGAGCACGTCCATGCAAGCCTGTTGCAGATCGGCGTTGGCCAGGTCGACTCCTTGCTGCGCGTCGTGCGACCGGTGATCCGCTGTCTGTGTCTGAGCCACGCGATCCAACAGATCGAGGGCTCCCTGCGGGCTCAGCTCTTCGGACAGGTGCTGCTCGCTCAACCACCCGGCCCAGTCGTCGAGCGTTTGCCGGTGCTCGGACTTCGCCGAGTCGTGACCCTGCCAGAGTTCGGCCTCGCGCTGTGCGGCGATGGCCTGTTCTGCCCGACGTTCACGCTGTCCGCGGAGGTGCAGCCACGAGATGAGCGAACCGATCAACACGCCTACCGAAACAACGCTCATGACACTTACGAAGCGCGCCGGTGGCGGAATGAGTACAGAGGTGGCGGCTACCGCGCTCAGAATCAGCCCCCAGGTCACCACCAGCGTGCCGCGCCCGATCTGGTCGTGGGTCTCTTGCATCGCCTCATAGATCAGGTTGGCATCGCCGGCCCTCGACTCGGTGGCTGTGATCGTTCCCTCAGCCTGGCGGATCCGTTCGGCCCAGGTGCGGATCTCGTCGCGAGCCTGTACGTCGGTGCGCACGGCGCGGACCCGGTCGAGCGACCAATCAGCGCCGAGTTCGTCAACGTCGGCAAGGAAGGCCTGACGCCTTGATCGCGCCGTCTCCTGTCGATTCACGACAGTTGCTTGCAGGTCGCGAAGACGATCGGCGCTGCTCAGCAGCCCGCGTATCTTGTTGGCGTGACGCAGGAGGCCGCGTTGCGCGGTCGACATGAGCTCCGCCGGGTCGACCCTCGGCATCAGATCTATCTGCTCCTCGTATCCCGCTTCCTCTACAGCCACGTCGGTGCCGTGCGTGGTGTCGCTACCCCGACTGGCACGGCTGCTCACCTCCGCGGTCGCCGCGTGCAGCCGCTCGGGCTCGACTCCGATCGTCTGCAGAGTGGCTTCAGTTTCGAGCAGTTCTTCGTAGTGCGGCCAGGCCCGTTGGGTGCGTAGAAGGTCGTCGTACTCGGTCTGGCGCTCCTCCATGCGCACGTCCTCGAGCGCGAGTTCTTCCCGCAAACGACCCGCCTTGCGCAGGAGCTCGGTGTGCTGTTCGGGGAGCGCGCGCAACTGGGCGATCCTCTCTTCGTCCTCCTCGATCTGCGCGAGCAGTTCACTGATCGGTTGCTTGCGCCCCCGAGGCTTGAACAGGGCGTCGATGTTCTCCTGCACCTGCTGGCGAAAGGCCACGGGACTCATCGCACCGGCGCCCATGCCGGCGCTGTAGATGTGCCCCGCGACGTCATCCTCTTGCAAGGTATCCAGACGTTGCAGTTCGTCGAGCCCGAAGGCGAAGACGTTCTCGTAGAGCGTTTCCGTCGTGCTGCGCAGCAGGCTGTCGAGCTTGCCTGGCGGGAACGCGGACCCGTCGTTACCCGAGACAGTCACGTCACCGCGCGAGGTCCCGTCGTCCTTGCGTTCGATGCGGTACTCACGCCCCTCGGTCGTGATGTCGAGGAAGCCACCGTGCTTGCCTCCACGCAGCGGCTCGTAGCGTTGCGGATCGCTGCGCCGCTTGAAGCCGAACAACACGGCGCGCACGAACGCCATCAGCGTCGACTTGCCGCCTTCGTTGGGGGCGAGAAATATGTTGAGCCCCGGCGAGAGTTCGTCCAGGCTGAGATCGCGCCAGATGCCAAAGCCGTCGACATGGATGCGGCGGAAGATCATGTGTCGATCTCGGCAGGGGCCAGACACTCAACAGCTTGAGCCTCCGCGCGGTTGAGCAGTTCTTCGAAGCGCAGGAGCTCCCAGACATTGTCGCCGCCAAGTGCTCGCACCAGTCGAGATTCGTCCAGGAGGGTGCTGAGCGCCTCGCGCACCGTGGCCGCAGCGGGGGGATCTTCAACCGTCAGGCGTGCCTCGCCGACCTCAGCATGTGGCGAGCGCGGCCGCCAGGTCGCCAGCCCCCCGGCCAGGCCGAGCATGTCGCCAAGGTAGTCCGGTTGCTGCCGCAGGCGGTCGACATCGCGAGTGGGCTGTGTCGCAAGGTCGATGCGCTCGAGCCACACGGGGTGACCATCTTCACGCATGCCGTGTTGCGTACGCAGTTCAGCCCGCAGGTCCGGTTCGGCGCCCGGCTTGTTGAGCAGCGGGTGCAGGGGGCCGCTGCCAAAGAGCGTCCAGCGAACGACGTTGATCCGATTCGGTGCTGCGAGCCGGATATCACTCACGATTTGTTCGAAATCTGCTGTGAGGTCGTCGATCGTGGTCATGTCGTCGATCGCCGTGCGGTGCCGGTGCCAGCGCACGACATCGGTCCATATCGGCTCGAGTTCCACACTGCCGCTCTCGCTCACTTGCACGAGGGTGGCCCCGCGGGCGCCGGGCTCGCGCGTGTGCAGTGCCTGCGGGTTGCCAGGGTAGTGAACGACGGGACTCTGCGAGTTCATCGTTTCTCTGGTGTGAACGTGGCCGAGCGCCCAGTAGTCGAATCGCTTATCGGTCAGGTCGCGCAACTTGCAGGGTGCGTAGCGACCGTGACGCTCGCGGTCGCCGACGTTGGCGTGCAGCACCGCGATGTTGAAGGGACCGTCTGGCTGTCGCGGGAACTCATGGGCTAGATTACGACGCACGGCCTTCTTCTCGTAGGACACGCCGTAGACACGGGCGATCTCCACGTCGTCGCGGAGTATCGGTAGCGATTCCACCTTCGATCCGAACACATGCACCGAGTCAGGCAGCTGGACGCCGCCGGAGAGTCCACCGAGCGGGTCATGGTTGCCGCAGGCGACGAAGCAGGCAATATCCGCGTCGTCGAGTCGGGTGAGTTCGGTGCGCAGCCGCACATGGGCGCGTAGATTCCGATCGGCTGCGTCGAAAAGGTCTCCCGCGATGATCACGGCATCCACCTTGTGGTGGATCGCGGCGCTAACGATCTTCGCGAACGCCTCGGCAGGAGCGTCGCGGAGTTGATCGCGAAGTCCGGGCGGCATCTTGGCCGACCCGCGCACGGGTGCGCCTAGATGAATGTCGGCACAGTGAATGAACGACAGCGAGCCCATTTGTTTCCCCGTCGTCGTGCAGGCTCACTGGCCCCCCTGTGCCGGCGCGACGCGTGTAGTAGAACTGTAGCAGGGCGCTCCCCCCGGGCGCACAAGCCAGCACCATCATAGTCTGACCCGGCCCGCGGAGGAACTGTTGCCCCAGCCCTCACACTGCCCGCTTGATTGCCCCGATGCCTGCAGTCTCGACGTCCAGGTCGAGGCGGGCCGCGTCGTCACGGTCGACGGCAACTCGCTCAACGAGCTCACTGCAGGCTTCATCTGCGCCAAGGTTCGCGGCCTGCCGGAGCTTCTCTACGGCAAGGAGCGGCTGCTGCATCCGCTGCTGCGCGTCGGGGCCAAGGGCACTGGCAGCTTTGAGCGGGCGTCTTGGGATGACGCGCTCGGGCTCGTTGCCGCGCAGATGAAAGGGGCTCGTGACCACTACGGCGGCGAGTCCATTGTCCAGTTGTCCTATGGAGGTTCGAATGGCCTCCTCACGCAGGACACAACGGACGCCCGGTTGTGGCGCCGGCTAGGCGCGTCCAACCTGGCCCGCAACGTGTGCGCCGTACCGACCACCCGTGCGGCAGCCGAGATGTACGGCAAAATGCCCGGCGTTGCGTTCCACGACTACGTCGAGGCCAGACTCATCATCGTATGGGGCTGCAACCCCGGGGCGACGGGGATCCACGTGCTCCCCTTCATTCGCGAGGCGCAAAAGCGCGGGGCGCGACTGGTGGTCGTGGATCCGCGCCGCAGCAAGCTGGCACGTTCAGCGGACCTGCACTTGGCCGTGGCTCCGGGTACGGACGTAGCGGTGGCGCTCGCTCTCGGCAACTGGCTGTTCGAGCAGGGCCATGCCGACGCCGAGTTTCTAGCGTCCCACGCAGCAGAAGTCGATGGCTATCGGGCGCGCGCGGCGCGCTGGAATCTAGCGACTGCGGCTGATGCGGCCGGAGTCTCTGTTGATGACCTGCAGACCCTCGCGAGTTGGTACGCCGAGTCGAACCCGGCGGTCATCCGTTGCGGTTGGGGTCTCGAGCGCAACCGCAACGGTTGCGGGGCGGTGGCCGCGGTACTCGCGCTGCCCGCGATCGCCGGCAAGTTCGGTGTCCGCGGCGGTGGCTACACGATGAGCAATTCGCGTGCGTTCGATCTCGACGCGACCGTTGCGGCCAACGAACCGGCCAGCGCCGCGCGCACGATCAACATGAACCGCTTGGGTAGGGCGCTGCTCGAGGCCACCGACCCACCGGTGAAGGTGTTGTTCGTTTACAACGCCAACCCTGTCGCCACGCTACCCGATCAGGAGCGCGTGCTCGCCGGTCTGGCGCGCGACGATCTCTTCACCGTGGTCTTCGAACAGGCCCACAACGACACGGTGGATTGGGCCGACGTGGTCCTGCCCGCCACGGCGATGCTCGAACACGCGGAGTTGTCCAACGGCTACGGTGCGATGGTGCTGCAACATCACGGCCCGGTGGCCGAACCTGTCGGCGAAGCGCGACCTAACTACGACGTCTTCACTGATCTCTGCGACAGGCTGGACCTGTCGCGCGAGGGTGACCCGAACGGCCCTGCGGAATTGGCCGACGCGATTCTGGGCACCAGCGGCTTCAGCCGCGAGATCGAGGAGAACGGCATCGCCCTGGCGCCAACAGGCCAACGCCCCGTCCAGATGGTCGACGTCACTCCCTGGACGAGCGACGGCAAGATCCATCTGCTGCCGGCGACTCTGGACGACGAGACGGGCGGCGAGTTCTACGCGCTGCGCCCGGATCCGGCAACGCGGGAGTTTCCGCTGGCGCTGATCTCGCCGGCGATCGACAAGATGGTGAGCTCGACTTTCGGCCAGACGGTCCGGCGCCAGTGGCCGATGCAGATACACCCGGACGACGCGGCGCCGCGTGGCATCGCGGACGGCGACAAGGTGCGGGTGCACAACGACCTGGGCGAGATGCACGTGCTGGTGCAGGTGACCGATCGGGTCCGGCCCGGAGTGCTCTTCCTGCCGAAGGGCCTATGGAGCCACCACACGCTGAACGGCCGCACGACGAACGCGTTGGTGCCGGATACCTACACGGACTGTGGTGAAGGTGCCTGCTTCAATGATGCGCGGGTGCAGGTGGAGTTGCTGGACGCCTGATGCCGTGACGGCGAGAGGGGGAGGGGCGGTACATATCCCCTGAACGCCCCGCAATTGGGACCGCGGTGGGTGACGACGACCGGGACGCCTTGGAACAGCTTTGTGGATCCCATCGATTGAGGTCATCGCGCCTCTCAGACGGTGCGGGTCTCACTCGTGGCCTCCCGCTCGCCGCGCCGGTGACATTGGCGGCAGAGGGCGTTCAGGCGACATGTACCGCCCCTCCCGGCACCACCGCGCCGGCCAGGAGTCCCTGCCCGGCCAGCTGCTCTCACCGATCCGCGGGCCCCATCTTCTGGCCCCGCGCGCGGCGGCGGAGCTCCGACGCCGAAGGCGGACGATCGGGTCGACTCCAGACTTGGTCGGTGGGTATCGGCGGTGCGCTAGCAGCCGGGCTGATGCACTCCTCAGTGCCGGCCGTCTCTTCCTCGGACCAGCCAGCCAGGTCTTCGGGGAACGCATCGCGCATCCACGCTGGCTCTTGCCGGGTAAACACCCACACGTAGAACATTCCCGTGAGCAGGGAGATCGGGACCTCTTCGAACCACCACTCCAGAAACCCGATGACGAGGAACGGCGCCGCGAGACCGACGGTCCACGCCAGGCGATGTTCCTCCCTGGATGCCCGTATTCGCTGATGGAACGCGACGACCTTCGGGTGCCTGCCGAAGTGGATCACCCCACGCGCGAAGAGCAGCAGCAGCCCCGGCAGCAGAATAGCCGCCCCCATCAGCACCGTGATCCAGCCAGTTGAGCCCATCGGTCACCTCCTGAAGAACATAACCGCCGGTCTCCGAAGTTTCCGAGGGTGCGCGCCAAGCCCCACTAACTGGGTGTGGCCGAAGAGGCTCCTCGGCCGCCCGATGAGTATGGCGCGCGGGAAGCGTGGATCGGTGGCCCGAATGGCGTCGTGATCACACGAGCCCGGGGACGCTCAAGGGCTGGGTGTTGATCCGCGTCACACCGTTCCGTGACCCCCCGTGACGCGAGGGGGTTCGCGCAGCAGAATCCAGGCGACGACATAGCCCAGGTTACCGATGCCGATCCAGCGCACCGGGGGCGGGTTCATGATCAGGTACCAGCCGAAACCGCCGAAGAACGCGATCGCCGCGACGAAAGGCAGGAACTCGTGGCTCTTGCGGTGAAACGTGGCCCAGATCGCGACCAGCGCCATCGGAATCTGGATGGCGAGCAGCGCCTGTGGCAACGGGTGGAATCCCGAGGGAGACGCAATGAGTCTCCCTACCAGCTGCCAGGTGGGGACGGCCGAGAGCAACGCGCAGGTCACGCCGACCACGCGCCCGGCCGCCTTCATCACGCTGCGGGGTCCTGGGTAGAGTCGGACATCTCCTGATCCGACCAGCCAGCGTGGTCCTCGGGGAACGCGTCGTGCATCCACTCCGGTGGTTTCTGGAGGAATACCAACAGGTAGAACGGTCCCATGACCAGGGCGATCGGGA
>JAJCXT010000110.1 GCA_029263295.1 Acidobacteriota bacterium
GAGGCTCGAAGGCGCATCATCGCAGCCGGCTACGGGGACCGCCCTGACATCTGGGCCGCCTATCTGGCCGTAGGCGACGCCCGTCCGGCGACTCGGCCGTTCTGGCGCCGGAACTGGCCGTGGCTGGCGGCGGCGATGCTCCTCGGCCTGGGCACGACTCCGCTACTTCTACGGCGCGGGCGGGGTCTCCGTCTGGCTAGCAGGCAGAAGAGCTAGCGCCGGGGCGCTCGCCCGCCGTCATCGCGCCACCGGGTCAGTCCCGGAGATCGGCGCGAATCTCCTTGGCAACGATCGCACCGTCGCCGTTAACGGTCCCCTCGCCGCGAACCCGGACCGTCTGTCCACTCTGGAGGGCTGTCGCGAGACTGCCCAGGTCGGTGAAATCGCCGTCCTCCCACTCCAACTGCGGCATAGCCAGAACGATCGTGCCGTCGGCGAGGCCGATCAACCCTGTGGCGACATCGGCGGTAAGCGCCGTTGCGTCGAACTTGACCTCGTCGCCCTCATCGTCGCCGTCGTCATCACCGTCGTCGTCGTCATCATCGTCGCCGTCATCGTCGCCGTCATCGTCGCCGTCATCACCGTCGTCGCCGCCGTCCCCATCATCGCCATCATCATCGTCGTCATCATCGTCGTCATCAGCAACGAAGCGAAGGACTCCGTCATGCAGTCGATACGGGATGACATCGCCGGCCGGGTCACGTAGCACCGTCGCCGTTGGGTCGAAGCGAATCGCTATCCGGCTGCCCGGCGCGACGTTCGCCCGCGTCTTCAGCTGCACCGAGAGAAGTTCGCCCGGTATCTCGTTGAACGAGCCATCGCGCGACTCGAAGTCGACCACGATCCGTCCGGGAACGCTGGTATCTACCGTGAATCGCCGCGAGCCCTGCTTCTCGTTGAGCCGCACGCGCGGCTTCTCGGCAGCAATCGTCGGGTCGTACTCGAGAACGAACTTGCCGGAACCCATCGGGTTCGGCGTCAACGACTGGATGCCGAAGCGCGCCTCGTCGCCCGGTTCCACGTCGCGACTATCGACGCCCAGCTCGGCCTTGCGGACGGCGCTCTGGACCTTCAGGGTGCCCGCCAGCGCTTCGAGCGGCAGCACGTTGCCATTGGCGTCGCGCAATTCCACGTCCTCCAGTTCGAGAACGAACTTGTCGCTCGGCTTCAGCCGGTCGCGCAACTGCAGGTAAAGCACCGCCAGCGTGCCGTCGGTGCGGTTCACCGAGGCACTGGTGGAACTGAACTGAAGGGTAATCTTCTGCCCCTTGGCGTCGGCCTGCAGTACACCAACCGACAGGGCATCAGCCTGCCCTGAGAGCACGGTGTAGTCCTGCAATCCGAGGAACGGTGAGGTACCACGGAAGTCTCGACGATTGCGCTTCTTCCGACGCGGACGGACCGAAATGCGCCCCTGACGAATCGGGCGCGCGGACGTGGTGCGCAGAACGATAGCTACGACGTCACCGGCCTTGCCGGCCACGTCGTTAACGCGCAGAACAAGCGGCGGCCTTACAGCACTAGCCGGCGGACTGACAGCCAGCCCGCCGAGCATGAGTACACCCGTTAGCAGCAGCCGCGCCGGCGCTCTACTCAACCTGGGCCCTCTCGATTCTGAAGTCTGATTCCGTCGCCTGGCCAAGCGCCGCGCCAGCATCGTCGATCGGCGTAATGCGGATACGGTAGTTCACGCCACGCTCGAGTTGCTGTTGCGCGCTCGCCGGTACGGGCACGGCCGCGCTCGCTGTTGTCGACCACAGGGCTTCGCCATCGACCGCCAACAACTCCACCCGGAATACATCAGCCGTGCCACCCTCCCATGCTACGCGCGCAGGTGCGGCAGCCAAAGCACCTTGTGGCTCCAGCACGTGCACGGTGCTGCCGCGAAAAACCTGTTCGCCGGCTAGCTCAGGGACGGCCGGAGGACTCACGACGTAGAGGCCGATCGCGAGCACGACCGTGGCAGCGGCGGCGAGACCGGCCGCCAGCCACCGCGGCGACCACCAACCCGTGGCGGTTACATCCAGGCCACCGACGGGCGCGGCGCTTCGCGCTCGCTCGCCACCAGCCAGGCGTGCCGCAAGGTGATCGACGGCCGGAGAGATCGCGGGCTCCTCGAACCAGCCCGCCAACCGGGCCTCGGCGGAACAGAAAGAGCACTCTGCGACATGAGCCTGCACCTGCTCGGCTTGTGCCGCCGCCAGCCGCCCGGTTACCCAGGCGTGAATCGTTTCGACTGTGGCGCAGTCCGGCAACGGTTGCTCGGCCGCACCAGAAATCAGAGTTGCCAGCGTCTCGTTCGTCATGACCAGGGTCTCCCGCCGGTTTGTGTTGCCAGCCAGCGGCCGAAACGCCGCTCCAGTTTGCGCCGCGCCGACACGACCACCGCCTTGGCGCCTGATTTGTTGTCCAACTGATATCGCTCCGTGAGTTCCTTCAACGTCACGCCGTGCACGAAGTGCAGGATGAGAATCTCCGCTTCTTCCGGAGTCAGATCCCGCCGCAGTGCGTCACGTAGGCGTTCGTGAATCTGCGCCCGCTCGGCCAGGTCTTCGGGCGCGTGCTCAGGCCGCTCGGAAACAGGCTCGGGCATACGATCGAGATCCTCTGTTCTGCGTATGGCGCCAGCCCGCGCCCTATTCAGGGCGACCCGGCGCGCCACCGTGTACAACCAGGTCGAGAACTTGCTCTCGGCACGAAACGTGTGCAATCGCTGGTGCACAAGAAGAAACACATCTTGAGCAATGTCCTGGGCCTCTTCAGGCGTACGAGCTATTCCGAGACACCAGCCGGCGACCCGGCGCGTGTAGCGTCCGAAGAGCTCATCGCGGACCTCGTCGCGGTCCGGATCGGTGCGCAGCATATCCACCAAGGCCTCGTCGTCGAGGTCCTGCAGTGAATTCACGCGACGGGGGAACATCAGCACCTGGCCCTTTGGCTTGATTCGCTGGTGCACCGGGGCCGCTGGCGGGACGCAAGTTACGCTCATACCCCGTTAGACACGCGAGCCGGTGCCGTAGAACAGGAAAATTCTACGGCACGCGCGCCATCTCAGTCTCGGTCGACTGTGTAACTCACCGTCGGCGGCAGCTCCCACTAGCTTCGCGTCGGCTAGTGAGGTCAGCGAATCCGCTCGCGAATGCTCCCGATCGCGGTCGACTCATGGCCCGCGGCCCGAACCGTTATCCGGTAGTCACCGGGGGGCAGTGGCGTCGTATTGAAGCGACTCATGCGCGACCGCCAGTCGTCGCCGGTCGGCGCGTCGCCCGGCCGCATGTCCCAGACAACGCGATTGAGGCCAGACTCGGCTGGCCCGGTGAGCGTGGCGATTTCAGCGCCAGCGGTGTCGGCGATGGTCACCGTGGCTCCGCCGTCGCCGGCAGCCTGCAAGAGGTACTGGATCACCAACCCGTCCGGTTCGTTCGGCGACTCGAGGTACCGATCGCCGAACAGGTGGAAGTTGCCCAGCGCGCGCAGACCGTAATAGGCGCGCGGTTCGACATCGAACAGGTATAGGGGCGCTTCGAGAATCGCCGCGGTCAACTGACGGATCGGCGTGATGTCCCCGACCCAGACCGCTCGACCGTACGTTCCGACGACCAGATCCGACTCGCGCGGGTGAATCGTCAGGTCGTGCACTGGCACGGTGGGCAGGTTGGCCTGCAATCGATGCCACGTCCCGGCACCGTCGACGGACACCCACAGGCCGAGATCATTGCCGACGACGAGCAGATCAGGATTCTCGAGGTCCTGCACCACGACGTTGATCGGGGCGTCTGGCAGGCCGGCGTCGATCGCGGCCCAGGTGTGGCCGTAGTCGTCGGTGCGATAGAGGAACGGGCGGAAGTCGTCGTCGCGGAAGCCGCTCTTGGCCACGAACGCGACGGCTGGATTGTGCGGCGACGCAAACACCCGACTCACGTAGCGGTCAGCGGGACCGCCCGCGGCCGCGATGGCGGCGGTGACCTCGGTCCAGTTCGCACCCTGGTCGGTGGTCAGGTGGACCTTGCCGTCGTCGGTCCCGATCCAGATCAGCCCCGGTTCGAGCGGCGACTCCGAGATCGAGGTAATGGTGCAGAAGGGCACGTAGCCGGAGTTGAGACCACAGCGTTCGTCGTTCGAGGTCAGGTCGGGGCTGATCTCGCGCCAGTCGTCGCCGCGGTTGAGCGAGCGGAACAGCACCTGGGCGCCGGTGTAGATGATCTGCGGGTTGTGGGGCGAAAGCACCAGCGGCGTGATCCAGTTGTGGCGCAGCCGTGGCGCGCCCTCATCACGAGTCGGTTGAATCGACGTGGCGCGACCCGTCTCCTGGTCGAAGCGCCGCTGCCCGCCGGTCTGCCATGAGTTGTAGACCCAGCGCGAGTCGGTCGGATCGATCTGGTTGTACATGCCGTCGCCGGTGCCGACGGTCGTCCAGTCCTCCAGCGTGATGCGGCCGCTGGGCGCGTTGCTCGGCCCCTTCCAGGAGTCGTGATCCTGCAGTCCCGCGTAGACGTTGTAGGGATCGTCCATGTCGACCCCGACGGCGTAGACCTCGCCCACCGGGATGTTCAGCGCATAGTCTGCCGTGGCGCCGCCGTCGTAGGAGATGTTCATGCCGCCGTCGCTGCCGATCACGATACGGGCAGGATCCTGCTCGTCCCACCACATCGTGCGGAA
>JAJCXT010000111.1 GCA_029263295.1 Acidobacteriota bacterium
CTGGCCTGGTTGTAGTCGAGGCCGATACGGCCGATGTCGCCGCCCGGGATCCCGTCGAGCTTCTGCCAGTCATCGCCGCCGTCGTCCGTCCGGTAGACGGCTGTCCCAGGGCCTCCGAGCACCAACCGCCAGTCAGAACGGTGCTTCTCGTACATCGCCGCGAATAGCGTGTCGGGCGCCTCGCGATCGATCGCCAGGTCGACGGCGCCGGTGCCATCATCGACGTACAGCACCTTGTCCCAGGTGTCGCCTCCGTCGCGCGTGCGAAACACACCACGTTCCTCGTTGCGCGAGAACAGGTGCCCCATGGCCGCCACCCATACGGTGTCAGGATCGGTCGGGTGCACGATGATCCGCGCGATGTGGTGCGAGTCGCCGAGTCCGGCAAACTCCCAGGTCTCACCGCCATCAGTCGACTTGTAGAGCCCCTTGCCGGAGTACGACGAGCGCGCGAGATCGTTGGCACCGGTACCCAGCCACACCTGTTGCGGATCCGACGGAGACAGCGCCACCGCTCCGACGGCGGCGACGTCGATGCTGTCGGAAATCGGCACCCAGGTAACGCCGTTGTTCGTCGTCTTCCAGAGGCCGCCACTGCGGGTCGCCACGTACATCGTGTAGAGATGTTCGTGCAGTGGCGCTTCCGGTACGGCGACCTCGACGACCCACGCTGAGGTACGAAACGGGCCGATGTTGCGGAATTCCACCGCGTCGAGGACCGTCGCAATGCCCGCCGTCTGCGCCACGACACCGCCGCCAACGGCCAGCGCGGACACACCCATCACCAGAAGAGTCGCCGCCGCGCGTATTGTGCTCACCGTCTCGCTCCTGAGCGGCTCACGCCTCAGTGTCGGACTTCCTCCGCCACAGGGTGAGTTCCGCGATCGTGTGCTGGAATTTGCGCCGGGTCTCCCGGATTACGAACGGAATGTCCTGCGGCGCGCCCACCATCTCGAAGTGCGCGTCGAGTTGGCGCCGCAACCCCTGGAGGGTCGTCACGTTCTCGCCGTCCTCCTTGTACCCGCCGAGCCACTTGTCCTTGTCCGTATGCTCGGCAAGCCAGGTGTAGGGCGAGGTGAGGGCCAGCGTGCCGCCGGGCACGAGACGCTCCGCGGCAATCGCGAGGAACGCGGCCGGATCGTACAGGCGGTCGATGAGGTTGGCACCGAAGATGAGGTCGTAGCCGGTGAAATGCGGCTTCAGGTTGCACGCGTCATTCTGTGCAAAGTGAACTCGCTCGGCAGTCTCCTCGAGGCCCATGTCCGCCAGCCGCGCCTCACGGAAGGTCGTCAGGTCGCCCTCGTCGCGGATCGTGTAGCGCCGCGCGCCGCGCTCCTGCAACTCGATCGCGCTCACGATGAAACGCGTTGAGAAGTCGAGCGCATCCACGGCTTCGAACGCACGCGCCAGCTCGAAGCTCGATCGGCCCACCGAACACCCGATATCGAGAGCCTTCCGCTTCGGGCTGTCCCCCAGGGCGGCGAGCACCGCCTCGACGCAGGCAACGGGGAAGTTCTCCACACCGAGATACTCGTCGCCGTAGTGGAACTCCAGATACTCGGAGATCGAGTCGTCGGTCTCGTAGATGTTGCCCACCGCCTCGGGCACTTCCTCCGCCTCCACGTAGCGGAAACCCGCATGCTGCGGGAAGTGCCGGCGGAATGCGAAGCGCGCATCGCGCGTGGCCTCATTGCCGGTCGAGGCCCACGAACCTCCCTTGATGAGGTTGTGCTTGCCATCGAGCGTCGGCACCGAGAAGTCGTCGTACGAAGGGTGCACCGCGAATCCATCGAAGGCGTCGATGGGCGTCTCGGTCCACTGCCAGACGTTGCCAACCACATCGAAGAGGCCCGCCTGCTCGAAACGATCCACGGGGCAGGCTGACGCCCAGTACTCGAGGTTGATGTTGCCTGGCGCCTTGTCCCAGTACGGATGGTCCGTCTCGACGCGCTGCGCCATGAGGTACCACTCGTCCTCGGTGGGCAGGCGGACGGACTTCCCCGTGCGCGCGGTTTCCCAGTTGCAGAACGCTTTGGCCTCGAGGTAGTTCACGTCGACCGGCCAGTCCCACGGCATGTCGATTTCCTCGAGCATCGCGCGGTAGCGGTAGCTGCCGTTGCCGTCGCACACCCAGAAGAGCGGATGGGCGGCCTTCTTGAAGGTGCGCCAGCGCCATCCCTCGTCGGTCCACAACGACTCGTTGTCGTAGCCACCGTCCTCCACGAACGCGCGGTACTCGCCGTTGGATACCAGGTGACGCGAGGCCTTGAACGGTTCCACCTCCGCCTGATGGGCGCCGTACTCGATGTCCCATCCGTACACGGCGGCCTGCCGACTCTTGCCGATCGCCACCTCGCCGCTCGCCACATCAACCAACGCGTTGACCGGCGCGTCGCCCGCCTCCAGGCAATGGGGCCAGTCCGGGCTCGTCCGCACCTGATCGATCGGCAACTGACGGATCAGGACCGACGAGGTCTCGAGGTGAATACGCTCATGCTCGATGCCCATCATCACGATCCAGAACGGGCTGCTCCAGTCGATCGGTAGTGTCAGCGGCGCGGTGTCGATCACCCCGTCCACGAGGGCGCGCACCTTGTCGCGGTAGGCCTGCACCTCCGCCACCGAGGCCCAGTCGTAGTGGGTGTCGTCGAGGTCGTCCCACGACATCTCGTCGACGCCGATGGCCATCATCGCCTCAATGCGCGGGTCTACCCGGTCGTCGATGACCCCCGCCACGCGCAGCTTGTTCACGAAGAAGACGGCGGTGTGGCCGAAGTAGAAGATCAGCGGGTGCCGCAGCGGCTCGGGGCGCAAGTAGTAGGGGGAGTCGTCCACCATACCGTCGAAGAGCTTCTCGTAGATGTCGTATGTGTCGTGAAAGTACTGCCGTATCTCTTCGCGCTTCTGCTCGACGTCACCGGCATTCAGAATTGTCGTACGCGTCGCGCGCATCGTCGCTCCATCTTGGAATGATTGGTCCAGATACTATATCGCGCCTTCGCCAAGCTTGTCGCCGATCTCGTAGGGGCCGAGCTGGGATCGATCCATGGCCGCGAAGGCTACCCCGCATGTCGTATTCCCTTCCACCCGGGCTGAGAGAAAACGCCGCGCAAATGACTGCTGGGCGTCAGCGGGACCACGCCCAGTACGGCGCGTCGGGGAAGACGATGCCGGTGTAGTCGTTGCCGTTGATCGCGGCGTCCATATGCAACAGGAGGATGCCGATGCCGGCGGCTCCCTGCATGTAGCCGGTCTGGGCCACGAGGAATTCGGGCTGGGTGCGGTTCTCGGCCTGGATCCACATGAGTCCGCCCGCGTCCTCGGTCGCACGGCCGAGCAGATTGTCGGCGACCTGGCGGGCGAACTCTAGATGACGCGGCTCGCCGGTTGTCCGATGCATCGCGAGCGAGAACTCAGCGACGCCCGCGGAGCCGCAACACTGGCCGACGTTGTTCCAGAAGCCGTCGGTGAGCTGCTCCGGGATACCGCTCTGATGGACGCCGTTGGCCGACTTGTCGGTCCACTCGCTCCACACCGGATCGCCGGTGATCTGGAAGAGCTTGTGGAAGGTGCGCGCCGTGCCGGCCGGTCCGTGGCACCAGCTCAGGTACTGCAACTCCTCGCCGTCGGGTGAGTGGTGGAAGATCAGGCAGACGTCGCCCTCGGTCTCCGCCAATTCGAGCAGCTGGCTGGCGCCGGAGGTAGCGGCATCGAGGAAGGCCGGCTCGCCGGTGGCCTCGTGGAGTGCCGCGAGGAAGTACGCCACTCCGGCCGTTCCGTGCGAGAAGTTCGGCATCACGCGCGGGTACTCGGCGTTGATTCGCCAGCGCAGTCCGCCGGCGCCGTCCTCCGCCTGTGCAAGCAATCGCCGGCCGGCGCGCGTGGCGAGATCTAGCGATTCCGGGCTCTCCATCTCCCGCGCCGCGTAGAGCAGGAACAGCCCCGTGCCCGCGGTGCCGCTCACGATGTCCGTGGAGTCGATCCAGTCCGTGCCATCACCCGACTCACGAGCCTGGTCGTGGATCTTCTGCACCGCGAGCATCGCGCCAGCACGATGCCGTTCATGGCCGGTCACCTTGTACACCTCATGCAGCACGAAACCCAAGCCCGACACCCCCGTGTACAGGCCAGCCGTCTGCGTGGTGGGGTCGGTCTCCGGGTTCACGGTTGTCCCGGTATCGGCGTCCGAGGCGTCGGCGCCACGGCCCGTGGCGCCGCCACCCTCGAGGCGCGCGAGAAGGAAGTCGGCACCCGCCGAGGCGTCTTCGAGATAGGTCACATCGCCGGTGTGCCCGTACAGCTCCAGGAAGAACAACACCACGCCTGGGGTCCCGGTGTACAGGTTCGTCACCACGGTCCCGGTGTCATGAGGGTCCGCCGGCCACGACATCCCCTCTTCCGACTGGATCGCGGTCGAACGCAGCCAGGTTGCTGCCCGTAGCGCCGCCTCTCGGTACTGTGTCGTCTCAGCCGAGGGCGCCGGGACTTGTTCCGCTGGCGGGGAGCATGCCGCGCCGATCGCAGCCACGAGAACCGCGGCGGCCAACCCGGCCAGCCCGTCTACGGATCGGCCTGGACTACGCATGTCAGCGCGAGTCAACGGATCGATAGGCCTCGATCACCGCCGACTCACCCTCGGCGCCGGGTTGAGAGTTCCCGTGCTCCATCCCGTAGATGCCGTCGAATCCTCTGTCGTGAATGTGCTGGAAGACGTTGGCAAAGTTGATCTCGCCGGTCGTCGGCTCATCGCGCCCCGGATTGTCACCGATCTGAAAGTAGGCGATCTCGTCCCACGCCGCGTCGAGGTTCGGGATCAGATTGCCCTCGGTGATCTGTTGGTGGAACAGGTCATCGAGAATCTTGCAGGCCGGGCTGTCGACCGCCCTGCAGATCATGTGCGCCTGCGGAATCCGCTTCAGGAACAGCCCGGGATGGCTGCGCGGGTTGAGCGGTTCGAGCACCATCACCAGGTCGTGCGGCTCGAGGATCGCCGTCGCCTGCTTGAGCGTCTCGACGACGTGTGCCATCTGGAATTCAGGCGCCTGGCGCAGATCTTCATGGCCTGGCACGACGGTCATCCACTTGGCGTTGACCCGTTTGGCGACCTCCACCGACTCCCGAATCTCGCTGAGAAACTCGGCCCGCTTGTCCGCATCGCCGCTGGCCAGATCGGGTTCCTGCCAGTAGATCGTGTGCGCCACGAAGACACCCATGCGCATGTCACGGCGCGACATCGTCGCCGCGATCGCCTCCTGCTCGGCGAGCGGACGGCCTTTCATGCCGTTGTCCTCGAGTGAACGGAAGCCCTGATCGGCCATGAACTCCAGTTCGCCCATCAGATCTCCGCCACCGTGCTCGCGGAACATCCCGAAGTGCGGCGCGAAGTCGCACGTGAACGGTTCGCCCTGTCTGGCACGGGACCCTGCACCTTCGGCTCGACGACCGGTGGCCAGCGCAGCGCCAGCCGCCAGTGCCGATCCTACGAATTCTCGTCTTCGCATCGGGGGTGCCTCCTGTTGGCCCGCTTAGAACGCGGTGGTCACGCCGGGCTCGGCGATCGGATAATTGCCGTCCGCGTCGGGAACGACGGGTGGCGTGGCGTCCCACGAGAACTGCTCGGGCACGAGCCTCAGATCCGACGCCAGGGCTTGTTCCCACTCGATCGACTGGCCCGAGTACGTGGCCATGCGACCGAGGATCGCCGTCATGGTTGCTTGCGCCCCGAGTTCGGCGTCGGCGTGCTTGTAGTCGGCCGCAGCGACGGCGGCGAACAGTTCATCGTGCTCGACCTGGTAGGGGTTCGGGTCTTCCGAGTCGTCGTGTTCGAACAACGTGGCGCCCGACTTCGAGAGAATCACTCCGGGACGGGGTGCGGTGCCGTTGGTGCCGTGAAAGCCCTCGGAGACACGATTCATGCACTGTGGCATATGGCGACACTGGCTCAGCACGCGCTGGCCATTGGCGTATTCGAACTCGACGAAGTGATGATCGAAGATCTCGCCGTGATCCTTGCCCCGGCGAACGAGCCTGCCACCCTGGCCCTGGGCGCGCACCGGAGGGCCGCCCATGACCCAGTTGCCGACGTCCAGGTTGTGGATGTGCTGCTCGACAATGTGATCGCCGCACAGCCAGGTGAAGTAGTACCAATTCCGCATCTGATACTCCATCTCCGTCTGCCCGGGTTGCCGTTCGCGCACCCAGACGCCGGCATCGTTCCAGTAGACCCGCCCGAGCCCGATGTCGCCGATCATGCCGGCGTGAAGTCGGTCGAGCCATTCGCGATACACGGTCTGGTAGTGACGCTGTAGCCCGACGACGACATTGAGTCGCTGTTCCTTCGCCCTGGCCGCCGCGGCCAGGACCCGGCGAATACCGGGGCCATCGGTCGCAACGGGTTTCTCCATGAAGATCTGCTTGCCGGCTTCGACCGCGGCCTCGAAGTGAATGGGGCGGAAGCCGGGCGGCGTGGCCAGAATCACAACGTCCACAAGCGGCAGCACCTGTTTGTACGCGTCGAAGCCAGCAAACCGCCGCTCCGGAGGCACATCGATGCGCGCTCGCAGGTCGCCGGCGCCGCCCATCCAATCGTCGCGTTCAAGCGAGATCAGCGTCTCGTAGCTACCGTTGACGCGGTCGGCGAACGCGTCCGCCATGGCCACGAGCTTCACGTCCTGCGAAGTACTCAGCGCCTGCACGGTGGCGCCCGTGCCGCGGCCGCCACAGCCGATCACACCCACGCGGATCGCGTCGGCGGTGGCAGGCTGCACCTGAATCGGTTCGGAACGCGTGTTCAGCGGCATACCGGCCATCGCGGCGAACGTCCCCGTCCGCATGAAGTCACGTCGATTCATCGAATCCTCCTCAACCTTGTCGGCGGACCGCCACCTATTGCGGTCCAAGAAGCTCATCCCAATAGATACGAATCTCGTCCAAAGTGAAATCGCGCGCCGGGCTCACCAAACGAAACCCGACGTGAGGGGAATCGGTGTTCCACCAACGACTCTTGGGAACCTGCGGATCGCGCCGCTTCCACGCCGCCAGCTCCGGCAGGCGTTCGGCACAGCGCATGCGCACTGGCGGGTCGTCGAAACCGCCGCCCCG
>JAJCXT010000112.1 GCA_029263295.1 Acidobacteriota bacterium
CCCTGAGGGTCGTGGAAGGCGATGCTATTGGCGACGATCTCGTCCGCCGGCATCGTCTGCGGGGCGCCGGCCGGCGCGAAGCCGACGAGAGCAGTGAGTGCGAAGGCGGCGACGACACGGGAACGGCGGGACAGCAAGTGCATTGGTACCTCTTCGATGCGGAGCGGACACCGCAAGTCAATCGCATCCGCGAGCCTGCGACAACGCCTTGTCGCGGTTGGTGATCGCGGACTATTCTCCCGGCCTAGCGACTCACGCTACGAATCTAGCGACCCACGCTACAAATCTGATGGGCGACGCCCCCTAGTGTCGCGTTCTCGCCGAGGGAGGCGACAGTGGATGAGCAGGCGTTTCTGACCCGGCTGCACGAGGAGCGTGCGGCCGCGATCATTCGCACGGACACGCAGGAGAAAGCCGCGAACGCGATGGACGCGGCGGTTCGTGGCGGGTTCCGCGTGATCGAGTTCACCCTCGGGTGTCCCGGGGCCTACGAGCTGGTGGAGGATTTTCTCGCGCGCGATCCGGACCTCCTCGTGGGCGTGGGTACCGTGCTGACGTCCGATGACGCGCGCCGCGCGGTCGATGCTGGCGCCTCGTTCATCGTGTCGCCCACAACCGACGAGGCCGTTATTCGAACCACGCTGGAGCTCGGCGCGATCGCCATGCCTGGCGCCTACACCGCCAATGAGCTGTACAGTGCCCATCAGGCAGGTGCCCAGCTGCAGAAGCTTTTCCCCGCACCGGCGCTCGGACCCGACTATGCGCGGATGATCCTGGGGCCGCTGCCGTTCCTGCGTTTGGTGCCGACCAGTGGCGTTACCTCGGACAACGCCGCGGCATGGTTCGCAGCCGGTGCCTTCGCCGTCGGCTTCGTAGCCAGCCTTTTCGACCCGGCAGATCTTCGCGAAGGACGTTTCGACGCGATCGAGCAGCGTGCCCGCCAGTGCGTTCAAGCCGCTCGCCGTGCCCCCAGACTTGGAGAATAGTGATGCCGACCTGGAGAATAGTGATGCGCGCAGTTTCTCGTCTCGTGGCTACCGGCCTCGTTCTCTTACTCGCCGCACTCGTGACGGTGCCGACAGGTGCTCAAGAGGCACAGCGGGTCATGGAGATGCCGGACATCCTTGCCTGGAAATCAATGCGTGCGCGAGCGGTATCGCCCGATGGCGCGTGGCTCGCTTACTACCTGGCGCCGACCGAGGGCGACAGCACTGTCGTGGTGCGGGCGCTGAGTGGCGATGCGGAGTACAGCTTCGAAGTTGGCGAACTGCCGATGTTTGGCGGCGGTAGCGTCGAGTTTTCGGGCGACAGCAATTGGCTGGCCTTTCAGGTTCGGCCGGATCGTGCAGCGGCGGCAAAGAGCAAGAAGCCGCTGCCGAACTCAGTGGGCCTGGTCGACCTGACGAGCGGCGAGATGACGAAGCTCGAGCGCGTGCGTTCTTTCGCGTTCGGGGGTACGGATGTTGCGTGGTTTGCGGTGCACAAGATGGCGCCCGACGGCCGTGACGACGAAGACTGGAAGGGTTCCGACCTGCTGCTTCGTCGTACCTCTGACGGCACGACACTGACCGTCGGGAACGTCTCCGAGTACGCGTTCAACGACACCGGCGACTGGCTCGCGACCGCGATCGATACCGAGGGCCGAACCGGCAACGGTGTGCAGGCCCGCGAGATTGCCAGCGGTCGTGTTCTGCCGCTCGATTCGGCCGAGGCCGCCTACCAGCGGATCAACTGGACGGACGAGGGCGACGCGTTCGCGGTGTTGCGCAGCGTCAAGGACGATGATTACGAGGAGGAACTCGTTGCCGTGATGGGGTTCGCCGATCTCGGTGCCGACGCCGTTCGGCGGGTTGAGTACGACCCCAGCGAGGACGAGGTGTTCCCCGGAGGCATGACGATCAACGCCAGCCACACGCCGGAATGGACCGACTCGCGCGACGCGTTGTTGTTTCGCATTCACGACTCGGAGATGACAGAGGAGGCGATGGCGGCGGCTGAAGCTGCCGCCGAGGCTGAGGAAGCCGAGGACGAAATGGCGCCGTCGGCAGACAGTGATGATGTCGACACGGCTGATCTGGTGATCTGGCACTGGCGCGACCGTCGCCTGCAGTCGCGCCAGCAGGTAGTCCAGGGGGCCGATCGCAACTTCGGCTACCTGAGCACGTATCGCGTCGCCGATGACCGGTTCATTCAACTTGCCGACGATGACATCCGCAGCGTGACCCCGGCGCCGGGACATCGCTGGGCGATCGGGAGCGACAACGACGAGTACGAGCGGCAGCAAAGTCTCGACGGCCAGAACCTCGTCGATATCTCGATCATCGATATGCACACGGGCGAGCGGCGGCTGGCGCTCGAGGGCGTGCGCTGGGTCTTCGGCGCGTCGCCCGACGGCAAGCATCTGCTGCACTACGGCGACGGCAACTTCTTCTCGCTCGATCTGGAAACCGGCGAATCCGTCAACCTGACCGGCGATCTGGGCGTTGCGTTCTGGAACGTCGACGACGACCACAACGTCGTGAAGCCGCCGCGCTTCCAGTTCGGTGTGGGCTGGTCCGATGACGGCTCGCACATTCTCCTCACCGACGGCTGGGACATCTGGAAGATGGGCGCTGATGGCAGCGACCCTGTGAACCTCACCGTGAACGGTCGCGAGCAGCAGGTCCGCTACCAGCGCGTCTTCCGCCTCGACCCGGACCTCGACGGCATTGACCTGTCCGCACCGCTATACGTCACCACCTACGGCGAGTGGACCAAGAAGCGCGGCATCGCTCGCCTCGACGCCTCACAGCCCGGGGCCACCGGTCTGCTCTGGGACGACGCGGCGTTCGGCTCGCTGCTGAAGGCGGAGGAGGCCGACGTCTACTTGTTCACCCGCGAGACGCACGCCGATCCGCCCAACTACTACGTGACGGATGCGTCGCTGGCCGACGGTCGACAAGTGACCGATACGAATCCCCAGCAGGCCGAACTGGCCTGGTCCTCGGGCGTGCAGCTGGTCGATTACGAGTCGGTGAAGGGGGCCAAGTTGCAGGCCTCGCTCTTCCTGCCCGCGAACTACGAGCCGGGCAAGAAGTACCCGACGATGGTCTACATCTACGAGAAGCTCTCGCAGGGCGCCAACAACTTCTACACCCCGTCCGCGAACGGTTTCAACAAGTCGGTCTATACCAGCGCGGGTTTCGCCGTGCTGATGCCCGACATCGTGTACGAGATCAACGATCCTGGCCAGTCTGCTGTCTGGAGTGTTCTGCCGGCGCTCGACGCCGCCATTGCCACGGGCGTCGTGGATGCCGACGCGGTGGGGCTGCACGGCCACTCGTGGGGCGGCTATCAGACATCCCACCTGATTACCCAGACTGATCGCTTCTCGGCGGCAATCGCCGGCGCGCCCCTGACCAACATGATCAGCATGTACAGCCTGATCTACAAGAACGCGGGAATCGGCAACGGCCAGATCTTCGAGGCCAGCCAGGGCCGTTTCACCGGCGGCCCCTGGGACGTGACCGACGCCTATGTGCGCAATTCGCCCGTCTACCACGCCGAGAACGTCACGACGCCGCTGATCATCCTGCACAACGATAAGGACGGCGCTGTCGACTTCACCCAGGGTGTCGAGTACTACAACACCCTGCGGCGGCTCAACAAGAACGTCGTGATGCTGCAGTACGTGGGGGAGAACCATGGCCTGCGCGATCCCGCCAACCGCAAGGACTACACGGTGCGGATGCGCGAGTTCTTCGATCACCACCTACGCGATCTCGGAATGCCCGGTTGGTTGCAGGAGGGTGTCGATTATCTCGACATGGAAGCCCATCTGAAGGAGCGGGCGCAGGCGATTGCCGACGAGGTCGCGGCGGCAGCTGAAGCTGCCGCCGCAGAGAAGGCCGAGGCGGAGGCCGGCACCGAGACCGAGCCGGCCGAGTCAGGTACCACGGGCCAAGCGGGTGGCCAGTAGTGCGACGTCTACCGGTGACGGCAGCGCTGGGTTTCGCGGTGTTGCTGGCGGGCTGTCAGCCGGCGCCGGCGCCCGAACTGCCCCCCTATGAAGCCGTCGCGCACAGCGCCAATGTAGAGGAGTGGCGTGCATGGCGGCACGGCGAACTGGTGAAGCCAGACGGATGGCTGTCGCTGTCGGGGCTGTACTGGCTCCTACCTGGCGAATACACCTTCGGTTCCGCTCCCGACAACGACCTGGTGTACGCGCGCGAGGGCGTCCCTGCGATGCTCGGCAGTTTTCATGTCACCGAGACCCGGGTCGAGTTCTATCCGGAGCCGGACGGCGGTGCGACAGTACCTGGCGGCGACGGAGGCTTCTCGGGAGCGCTCGTGTATGACGCTGCGATCGAGGGCGAGGTACCCATCATGCAATGGGGTGAAATGCAGTGGTACGTGATCGAGCGCGAGGATCATCTGGCTCTGCGCCTGAAGGACGCCGCCAGCGAACTCGTGACCGGTTTCGAGGGCGTGGACAACTTCGACCTAGCGGCCGAATGGCGCCTCGATGCGACCTTCGAGTACCTCGACCCGCCCGGGACCCTCAAGGTGCCCAACGTTTTCGGTTCACTCGGCGACGCGGAGTTGCTGGGTGCCGTCGTGTTCGAGTACGGCGGCGAGACGTATCAACTCGACATGTGGAGAGACTCGGGCGATCCCGACAATCTCTTCACTGCGTTCGGTGATGAGACCAACGCCGAGTCGTCATACGGCGCCGGTCGGTTTGTATGGGTCGATGCCCCGGACGAGTGGGGCCGCACCGTGGTCGATTTCAACCGTTCGTACAATCCGCCGTGCGCGTTCAGTCCGTTCGCCACCTGCCCCCTGCCGCCGCCGCAGAATCGGCTGCCGCT
>JAJCXT010000113.1 GCA_029263295.1 Acidobacteriota bacterium
CGAGCGCGAGACCCGTCCGACCATCATGACGCTGGAGGAGGTTGCCAAGTACCTCCGGCTGCATAAATCGACCGTCTATCGCATGGCGCGCGAAGGCAAACTGCCCGGCAACAAGGTGGCAGGCCAGTGGCGCTTCAAGAAAGACAGACTGGTCGACTGGTTCGAGGAACAGCAGAAGCTCCAGGACGACATGCTGGGCTAGCTGTCCGGTTCACTGACCGCGGGAATATCCCGCGACGATCGTCTGCGACACGGGGCACGGCGGTGTACTAGTGCGCCTCGTTCGAGCCCATTCACGTCTCACGGAAGGGTCTCGTCCGGCTCCCCCCAGATCGCCTCGTAGAGTTCCGCGTCGTTACCGCGCACCTGTCGGGGGTCCATGACCCTCAGCTCGTGAGGAAAGACCGGAGCCTGCTCGACCTCGTGGAGCCAGTAGTCCGGGCCGACCTCGTAGCGCCTCCTGCCCGGACGCACGTAGACCGACGCCACGTCGATCCTGGGCGTGTTTCGACGTGCTCCACGGCGAATGTGATCCACCACTTCGAACACGGTCCGACCGGTGTCGAAGAAGTTGTCCACCACCAGTAGCGAATGGTCAGCGTCCACGTTGTCGATCACATGCTCGAGTCCGCGGATATCGTAGCCGCCGCCCTGAACGATGCCTTCGAGCGACTGGGTGCGGATCGCCGTGTGATAGAAGTCGTGCCCCTTCCAGCGAAAGTACTCCTGGATCGCGATGCCTGGAGGTGCGCCCCCGCGCCACAATGCGATCATGAAGTCGGGGCGGCAGCCATCGTCCCAAATCTTGCGCGCCAGCCGGAAGCTATCGGCCAGATACTCGTCCGCGTCGAGCGGCGCCTCTGCTCGATCACTCATCGGGCCATCGCCGAGGTCGGCGGCGGCAGCTTCGGTGTGCGCAGCTTGTGTGAACTGCTGCGCCGCAAGCTCGTGATCCGTTCGCGCACCGCTTCGTCTTCCAGCGAACCCAGCACGTACTGCTCGAGTTGTTCATAGGTGAACCCTAGCTCCACCTCGTCGGTGTGCCCGCGCCAGGTGTCGGCAGACGGGGGCTTGTCGACAACCGCCTGCGGCACCTCCAGCAAGCGCGCCAACTCCACGACTTCGCTCTTCACGAGGTGACCGAGCGGCATGAGGTCCGCGCCGCCGTCGCCGAACTTGGTGAAGTACCCGATCGACAACTGCGACCGGTTGCCTGTGCCCGCCACCAGATAGCGGGAACGGTTGGCGTGGTAGTAGAGCACCATCATGCGCAGGCGGGCTTTGAGATTGGCGAGCGCCAGGTCGGGCCGCTCCTCAACCGCCGGGTCGGCCCCTAGAATCCTCGCCAGCGAGTCGTACACCGGATCCAGTTCGATCGTCTGGGCATTGAGCCCGAACGCATCGACCACGCTACGCACGTCGTCCATGTCCCCCGGTGCAGTGTGCAGCGGCAGGACGAGCGCAAGATGGTTATTCGGCAACGCGGTCTTGGCCAGGGCCGCCACCACCGCGGAGTCAACGCCACCAGAAAGGCCGAAGACGATCCCGTGCGCCCCCGCTCCCTCCACCTCGGCCTGCACCCAGCCAGCGAGGTTTTCCGCGATGCGCGCGGCCTCCATCAGACTGCTGACACCGGCTGCTACCCGGCCACGGAGTCGACCAGATCCTGGTTCACCGTAACCGCGTAACGGTCCCGCAGAGACCCGACGTACGCCTCGAACAGTCGGTTGCGTTGCTGAGCCGCTTCCTGGGCCCGCAGGTCATCGGATTGAGACGCGAACAGCTGCCAGTCCGGTTGCTGATGCTCGGTGATACGGAAGATCACGAACAGGCCGTTGACCTCAACCGGACCACCGACGCCGTCCAGTCCCGCCCCGAACGCCGCCTCCATGAGGCCCGGGCTCCGCCCGAGCGCCGGCACGATTTCATCACGGGTGACGAGGTCGCTGGCGTCCACCACGGCGGTCGCCTCCTCTGCGATCACCGCGATCGCCTCACCCGCCTCGAGCCGCGCCACGAACTCTGTTGCCCGCTCACGGGCACGAACTCGTGAGCGTTCTTCCACCTCATGCTGGCGAACCTGCGCGGCGACCACCTCGAACTCGGGCAGATGCGCCGCAGCGATTTCGTCGACGCGGAAGACCAGGAATCCGCGCCGCACTCGCAGCGGCGGTTCAACCACTCGGCCCAGGCCGAGCGTAAACGCCCGATCGGTGAACTCGCGCGACGAGTACTCTCCGAAGCCTAGATCCTGGCTGAACAGCGGGCTCTCTTCCACCGAAAGCTCATGCATCGCCGCAGCGTCCTCGAGGCTGATACCGCGCAACACAGCGGCGCGAATCTCTTCCGCCACCTCGCCAGCCCGCGCCTCGGCCGCGTCCCACGCCAGGCGCTGTTCGAGTTGCCCACTGACCTCCTCGAAGGGCTGCACCCGCGCGTCGCGACGTTCTTCTACCAGCACGATCACAAAGCCGAACGGCGTCTCGGTAATCTCCGAGGTCTCACCGGCCTGAAGCACGAACGCTGCCTCGTCCCAGCCTTCGATCTGTCGGCCCCGGGTAACCCAGCCTAGATCGCCACCGGATGCCGACGAAGGATCGTCCGACACCTCTTCCGCGACGACCGCGAAGTCTGCACCAGCGCGCACACGCTCGAGCGCCGCCTCCGCTGTCGCCAACGCCTCGGCCCTGGCTTCCTCGCTGGCGGTCGGCGGTACGCGCACCATGATCTGGCGTGCTTTGACCTGTTCATCCGTCGTGAAGTCGGCGATGTTCGCGTCGTACTCGGCGCGCTGCGCGGCCTCGTCGACGGTCACCGTGCCACGCAGTGCTTCCGTGTCGACCACCGCGTACGAGACCTTGCGCTGCTCCGGCAGCCGATAGGTGTCGGGATTCGCCTCGTAACGGACACGCAATGAAGCGTCATCGATTTCGACACCAACCTCGGCCTCGAACGCCGTCGGGCGAACCTGCACGTAGTCGAAGCGCGCGCGCTCGTTCTGGCGCTGGAAGAGTTCCCGAAGCTGGCTGTCATTCACCTGGACGCCCTCGGTGAGCAGGCCGGTGACGCGGTCCACCATCAGGTCCTCGACAACCTGCTGCTCGAAAGCCACCTGGTCGATGCCGCTACGAATGAGAACGTTGCGGTATTCCTCGAGGCCCACCCAGCGGCCCTGGTCGTCGGTAAACACAGGGAACTGCAGGAGCCGGTCGCGGACTTCCTGCGGCGCGATCGCGAATCCTTGCTCGCGCGCAGCCGCGAGAATCAGGCGACGGCGTACGAGTTGCTCCACGACCACGTTGTGCAGCTGCATCTGCTGGATGAAGTTCTCCGGCAGATCGCCCTGGTTCAGGTCGCGATAGTAGTTGAGCTGTTCGTTGAGCGCCTGGCGGTACTCGGAGAGGGTGATGACCTCGCCGTCGACACGCGCTACTACGTTGTCAGGACCTCCTGCAAAGAAGTCAGGAAAATACAGAATGATGAACGCTGCGATTACGAGCCACAGCGTCCAGGACAAACGGCGCACGTTGCGGCGCATCTTGTCGAGCACAGGAATACTCCGAAGCAAATGGGGCACGGTCCGGGGCCGCGTCGAGCTCAGGGCGGCCGTCGCGCGAACCGGGGGTCAAGATCGTCAGCAGAAGAGTCGTCGGCAGAAAGGCGTTAGCAGAAAAGCGCCTGTAGAAGGAAGGAAAGGATAATTCATCGGGGCCAGCTTTGCACCGATCCGATTCGCCAAAGTAGACCCTACCGGGCCCCGTGCTACAATGCCGGCGCACCGCGCTCGGCGGGCTCCGGCAGCACCCCTTGTCGGGTTCACCGGGAGCCCCAATCTCCTTGCAGCGCAGTGTTTTCCGTCCGTTATCGCTATCCGCCTATCCACGCGGATCGGGTCCTGACCGGCCCCGTTCGTGGGGCGCGAAAGAACCCCAAAAGGCCTCCTTCACCGCATGACTTTCTCGATACTCTCGGCCTTCTCCAGCGACATCGCCATCGACCTGGGCACCTCGAACACGCTTGTCTACATGAAGGGCAAGGGCGTGGTCGTGCGCGAGCCCTCAATCGTCGCCATCAACAAAAAGACCGATAAGGTCGAAGCGGTGGGCCGCGAGGCCAAGGAAATGCTCGGGCGCACGCCAGGCCATATCGTGGCGGTCCGGCCTCTGAAGGACGGCGTCATCGCCGACTTCGAGGTCACCGAGCAGATGCTCTCCTACTTCATCCGGCGGGTGCACAATCGCCGCTTTCTCGTGCGGCCGAGAATCATCATCGGGGTGCCGAGTGGCATCACGAAAGTAGAGGAGCGCGCGGTACGAGATACCGCCTATCGTGCCAAGGCGGCAGAGGTGTACCTGCTCGAAGAAGCGATGTCCGCCGCCATCGGCGCGGGACTGCCCATCACCGAACCCGGGGGCAACCTGATCGTCGACATCGGCGGTGGAACGACAGACGTCGCCGTGATCTCGATGGCGGGAATTGTCTACTCGCGCTCGATTCGTATCGGCGGCAACGAGCTCGACGAGGCGCTCATCAGCTACATCAAGCGCAACTACAACCTG
>JAJCXT010000114.1 GCA_029263295.1 Acidobacteriota bacterium
CGCGAAACTCCGGGTCCTCCATCTTGGGATGGTTGTGCCCGATCGGCAGCGAAGCGAAGTACGAGTAGCAGTCGAGGTATTCCTTGCCTTCCAGGGCGTCGACCATGATCGAGCCGTGCGACTTGTCGAGGTCGACTACGAGGTGGAATCCGTCGACGAGGATGTTCTCCCGTAGCACGGGGAATACGTCTTCGGCGGCAACAGTCAGCGAGGTCCGGGTCATCGTGTCAGTCATCGTGATCTCCGCGAAGTGAAAGTTCGAACTGGTCGGGTCGAGAAGAGCTCAGACCTGGCGATTCGGCGGAGCAAACACGTCGGGCCGGCTGTGCTGTGGCAGCAGTCGGCGACTGGATGTGGTGTCTCGGGGCACGCTGCCTCCGGGTGTTGAACGGACCGCCCCCACTGTAGCTTCCAGACCCGGGCGCCGTCACCCCCAGCGCCACGTTCCGGCAGCGTCCGGGTCGTAAATCTACCGACCCGGTGGTTATCTGAAGAAGAGGTCAGGATGCGTGGTGTCCACGGTCTCTGCGTGGCGAGGCGGCACACGGCCGCTGCCCGGGGTTGGCGCGTAGTCAGGAGGTCCGATCGTGAGTCCGTCGCGGCAGTGCTTGATCGCCGGACTTGTCTGTCTGGGCGGTGGCCTGGCCGGCGCGGCGGCCCTTGGCCAGGAGACGCCGTCGACCTTCGAGAGCGAAGCCTCCCAGGTCAGGTTGCAGGTAGCTGTCTTCGGCAAGAAGGGCGTCCCGGTGGCCGGGCTGACCCCGGACGACTTCGAGATCTTCGAGGAGGGCGTGCGCCAGCAGACCGGTTTCGTTTTCAGGCCGGACGAGTCTGCCGTAGATATCGCCATCGTCCTCGACATGAGTGCCAGCATGGCCGACTCGATGGCCGCCGCGAGCGCCGCGGCGAATGAACTCGCAGCTGCTCTCGACCCCACGGATTGCCTCCTCTTCCTCCCGTTCGCTGAAGCGATTGCCGAGCCTGTGTGGGTCGCTGGCGGGGCCGGCGTGCCGTTAATCACAAGAGATGCCATCGGAGAACCCAACAAGACGGCTCTCACCGATGCAATCCTCACTGCACAGTTGGCACTCCGCGCTCGCCATGTTGACGTCCTGGCTCGCCGCATGGGGCTTCCCGTGCCGTCCTCGTGCGCGCAGCAGAGCGATGCCCAGGGCACGCGGAGGCAGCTGCTGGTCGTCGTATCGGACGGTATGGACTCCATCAGTCGCACAAGCTGGAACTCGATCCTGGATAACGTGCTCGAGTCGCAGGTGCCCGTGCTTTCCATAATTGCCGGCAAGAGCCGCACGAGGGAAGTCGCGCCGTGGCCGCTGTTTTCCAGGCGGCGGATGGAGACTCTAGGTGTGGCGTCCGGCGGTACCTTCGAGCGCCTGGATAGCGACTCGTATGACCGGATGTTCGACCGGCTCCTGCAAGTGCTGCGGGCGACCTACGTCGTGACCTTCTCGCGCACCGCCGAGAGCCGGGCGAGTACGGCCGCCTGGCGACAGATCGAGGTCCGGGTTCCTCGCCACGAAGGTAAGACCCTGGCTCCCTCCGGCTACTACACCAACAGTGCCGCGGCCGACAGGGCACGTACGAGCCAGGCCTTGGCTGCCAGAGTCCTCAGACTGGGCAGTATCGACGCGGCAGTGGCGCTGCTGCGCGGCGCGGCAGATCGAGACCCGGACTCGTGGTCGGCCCAGGGCGATCTGGCCCGAGCGCTGGAGTTACAGTCGGTCACGGAGGAGGCCCTCCGATTCGCGCTGCGCGCCACGCGCCTACGGCCGACCACCGGGCACGAGCAGGCCGCCCGCCTGGCGGTGAGGCTCGGACGTGCCGAGGTGGCCCTAGAGCAAGCGATCCGTGCCTCTCAAGCCGGCCAGGATGTTGACGGATTGCTCGATGACCTGATGGCGAAACTGTCAGCCGCCGAAATCGCGACGGTGCGAACGCGCCTCGAGGCGCCTCGTGTCTACCTCGCCGACACTGGTGCTGGAGATGTCCAGACAATGCTGCGTGCGCGAGAGACCGACGGCGTGATGGCTCGCTTGATTTCGGATTCGGCGGCACTGGCGTTGGTGCGCGACTTGTCGCTCGCGGACTTCTACGTCTGGTTCGATGTAGAGCCCGACGCACGTACCCTTACGCCGGGACGAGCTCGCGGCCGGCTGCGACTCAATTTGCCCCGCCATGTCACGTGGCCGTTGCCGCGGCTGCGAGGGGCTCCACGGGAGCCGGATTGGCTCTTCGCTCGCTTGCGTGCGCGCACGCTCGTCAGCATGCGTGTCGAGCTCGGCGATCCGATGGCCGCCGGGGGCCTCGAAGCACTGCTCCGAGCAGCGTTGGAACAACTCGAGGGCTGGATCGAGAAACGCCGCTAGCCTCGCGCGTCCGAGTTTGGCTCCCGAAGCGCCGCGAGGGGGAGGCCCGTAGCATAATCGGTGCTGACTTCCGGTCGGCTAGGGGCCGGACCCGGCGGACCGCCGCCACAGAGGACAGGGGATCCAGTGGACTTCGCTAACGTTCTGCGTATGGTGAGCAGGCACATGGGGTCCAGGGGCGGTGAGTGGGCCGTGGTCGGTGGATTGGCGCTGGCCGTACACGGAGCCGGTCGTATGACGGCTGACGTGGACATTGCCACCCAGCGATCGGAGCAAGGTGCGCTGGTGGCGTATCTGGAGTCGCTCGGGTACGAGACGCTCCATGTCTCCGAGGGGTATTCCAATCATGCGCACGACGATCCGGCTTTGGGTCGGCTGGATGTCATCTACGTGGGCTCCTCAACCGCCGGCGATCTGTTCGCGGACGCCAGTGTGGTCGAGATCTTCCCCACCGTGTTCGCCAAGGTCCCGAGAGCGGAACACCTCGTGGCCATGAAGGTGGTTGCCGCCAAGAACGATCCTGATCGCAGGATTCAGGAGATGGCGGACATTCTCGCCTTACTCCGAGCGACAGGGCTGGCGGCCGAGTCGGTACGGGAGTACTTCGCGCGGTGCGACCTGATTGACGCCTGGGAGCAGGTGCGTGACAGCCTCTGATCTCCGCAATCTAGACAGGGACCTGCCAACGACGGCGGAAGACGTGGAAGCACTGCGCCGAGCGCGACGGGATTCGAGGATGTCGCCGCAGCAGATCTCCGACGCGGTGCAGCAGTTGGGGTGGCCGACGCCCGCCCAGCTACGGGCTCGGCCCCTCTCCAAGGGAGAACCGTTCACCCTGCACGAAGGCGACTAGCCGACCCCTGGCGAGCACTAGGAAGCGGAACGCCCGTGGCTCAGGTGGATGATCACCGCCGCGAGTACGCAGCCGACCAGGTTGGCCACCAGATCCCAGCCGGTGTTCATGTAGCCGCCGACGTTGGTCTCGGGAACCAGGATCGTGGCGGCGAACTCGATGACCTCGTTGGCGGCGCCGAAGCCCATGCCGCCGGCCGCGCACAGCACCATCAGGCCGCCGCTCGGCTCCGGGGCGACCCCGCGGCGGCGCATCGCTGCGGCGAGGCCCTGCCAGCAGATCCATGTCGTGAGGCCGAAGCCGAAGGCATGAACCACCTGGTCGTACTTCAGCCGGTCGGGGATGAGCCAGAGGCTGTACAGAACCGACGTGCCGGTGGTGCTGGCGGGCCAGGAATCGGGAATCTTCAGCAGGCCTCCGGCCATATGCATCAGGCCCCATGCGCTGAGGCCCCACAGAGCCCCCTGGCTCAGGCCAACACTGCGATCGACGGTCCAGACCACCGCGACCAGCACCACCAAGACGACCGTGTAGAAGACGAACTCGAAGTTGCCGGTGGCGACGGCGTTGATCGCCGCCGGCACAAGATACAGCGCGGTGAATCCGGCGACGGGCAGGACTTCGCGTAGACGCGCGTTCATGACTTGGCAGGGGTATGCGGCATGGCTTGGCAAGGATATGCGGCCAAGAGGGCAGAGAGAAGGCGCCCGGGCTCTACGTACGGCACATCGCGACGGAAGCCGCGGCCGCCTCGCGTTCTGTGGGGCCTGCCCCTCATAATCATCCGGCCCTGCACTAAACCGTCTCTCGGAGAGTCCTGTGACGCGCAAGCTCTTAGCACCCGGCCTGGCCACGGCGGCTGTTCTTCTTTTCACCCTGAGCGCTTCGATCGCCGCGTCAAGCGAAGCGGATGTCAACTGGCCAAACTGGCGTGGTCCGGCGCGGACTGGAGCCGCCGCGGGCGCTCCGCCGACCGAGTGGGCAGAGGACAAGAACGTCGCATGGAAGGTGGACACCCCCGGCCTCGGCTCGGCGTCTCCCATCGTCTGGGGCGAACGCGTGTACATCCTCACGGCGATTGACGGGATTGGCGACGCGTCGGCCACGATCGACTGGGCGGTGATTGCCTACGACGCTGCCAACGGCTCCGAAATCTGGCGGCGGGTGGCACGCAGCCAGGTGCCTTACGCCGGGAAGCACGCCACGAACTCCTACGCCTCCGCGTCGGCCATGACTGACGGCGAGCATCTGTGGGCGTTCTTCGGCTCCTACGGTTTGTACTGTCTCGACATGGACGGCAACGTTCTGTGGGAGCTTGACTTCGGCGCCATGGAGACTCGCCTGACCTTCGGCGAAGGAGCCTCAGCGGCTGTCCATGGCGACACGCTCGTGGTGATCTGGGACCAGGAGCGCCAGTCCTGGGTCGGAGCCTTCAACAAGCTCACTGGCGAGGAACTGTGGCGCGTAGATCGCGACGAGCCCACTACCTGGGCGACGCCGCTCATCGTCGATCACGAAGGCACTACTCAGGTGATCACCGCCGGAACGAACCGGGTGCGCAGCTACGATCTGGCAGACGGGGAGTTGATCTGGGAAGGGCCCGGATTAACCCGCAACGCGATCCCGAGTCCCATGTACGCCGACGGCGTGGTCTATCTCACCGCTGGTTTCCGCGGCAGCTCGATCATGGCCGTCGACCTGAGTCGTGCCGAAGGCAAGATCGACGACACCGACGCGATTCTCTGGCACCTGGCGCGTGACACGCCGTATGTGCCGTCGCCGGTTCTCGTGGACGACATCGTGTACTACACCAAGAGCAACACCGCGGTCATCACGGCCGTTCGCGCCAGTAGCGGCGAGCCTCTGTTCGGTCCCCAGCGGATCGAGGGTGTGCGCGAGATCTACGCGTCACTGACGGCCGCGAATGGCTACGTCTACGTCCTCGGTCGCGACGGCGGCGCCACCGTGCTGAGGCACGGCGAGGAGTACGAAGTCGTTGCCCAGAACACGCTCGACGATGGGTTCGATGCGTCGCCGGCGATCGTTGGCGATTCGTTGTACCTGCGTGGTCAGGAATCGCTGTACCGGATTGCGGCCCCGGCTAGCGAGTAGCCGCAGCCGGCTACCGCCGTAGTTTGGCCGGAACCGCTAGCGGACCGCCCATCGGGGTGCGATCCTGCTGCATCGCCGTGTTTGCAGGAGGAACGCTTTGTCTGACGACCACGCGGACAATGACACCGCCGGAGAGACTTCGAGTTCTGCGCCGACAGACTTCGTGCGCACCATCGTGCGCGCCGACCTCGACAGCGGTGCTCACGAAACAGTCGTTACCCGGTTTCCTCCAGAGCCCAATGGGTTCCTGCACATTGGCCACGCCAAGGCCATCTGCCTCGACTTCGGCATTGCCGCGGAGTTTGGCGGCCAGTGCAACCTGCGTTTCGACGACACCAATCCCGAGACCGAAGATCCGCGCTACGTCCAGGCCATCAAGGACGACATCCGCTGGCTGGGCTTCGAGTGGCAGGGCGAGACGCGCCACGCTTCCGACTACTTCGAGCAGTTGCACGACTGGGCCGTCGAGCTGATCCAGAAGGGCAGGGCGTACGTCGACGATCAGAGCGACGAGCAACTACGCGAGCAGCGCGGCACGGTGACCCAGGCGGGAACCAACAGCCCGCACCGTGATCGCAGCGTGGAGGAGAACCTGGATCTGTTCGCCCGCATGCGAGCCGGCGAGTTTGCCGACGGTTCCAAGGTGTTGCGCGCGAAGATCGACATGGCGCACCCGAACATGAAGATGCGCGATCCGCTCATGTACCGGGTCCGCCACCAGCCGCACTATCGGCGCGGCGACGACTGGTGCATCTACCCGTTCTACGATTGGGCCCACGGACAATCGGACGCCATCGAAGGGGTGACCCATTCGCTGTGCACGCTCGAGTTCGAGAACAACCGCGAACTGTACGACTGGTATCTCGACCACCTGGACCTGGATGGCACGCGGCCGCGACAGTACGAGTTTGCGCGGCTCAACGTCGACTACATGATCACCAGCAAGCGTAAGCTGCGGCGTCTGGTGGAGGGCGACCACGTAGCGGGCTGGGACGATCCGCGCATGCCGACGATCGCGGGCCTGCGCCGGCGCGGTGTCACAGCGGAAGCGTTGCGGCGGTTCTGCGACATGGTGGGCGTGGCTAAGGCCGACAGTCGCGTCGACATATCGAT
The DNA here is from genome assembly GCA_029263295.1 of Acidobacteriota bacterium. Taxonomy (GTDB): domain Bacteria; phylum Acidobacteriota; class UBA890; order UBA890; family WLXD01; genus WLXD01. The sequence goes on from JAJCXT010000114.1 coordinate 6,463, forward strand.
GCTCGAGTACGCGGTTCGCGGCGACCTCAACCACAAGGCCCCGCGCGTCATGTGCGTCCTGGATCCGTTGAAAGTCGTGCTTACGAACTGGCCCGACGGCGAGGTCGACGAACTCGATGCCTCGTACTGGCCGCACGATGTTCCGAACGAGGGCTCGCGCCCCGTTCCCTTCAGCGGCGAGCTCTTCATTGAGCGCGATGACTTCATGGAGGAGCCCGAGAAGGGCTTCTTCCGGCTCGCTCCCGGCCGTGAGGTGCGACTGCGCTATGGCTACGTCATTCGCTGCGAGGATGTCCTCAAGGATGACGATGGCAACATCGTTGAACTGCGCTGCACCTACGATCCGGATTCGCGCGGCGGCACCACTGCCGACGGCCGCAAGGTGAAGGGCACGGTCCACTGGGTCGCCGCTGCCGAGGCTGTTCCCCTGGAGGTTCGCCTCTACGACCGCCTCTTCCGGGTGCCGGAGCCGGGTCGCGAGGGCGACTACCTGGACGATCTCAACGAAGAGTCGCTGAAGGTCGTCAGCGCGCTCGGCGAGCCCGCGCTGGCGAGCGTGGGACCCGGCAGCCATGTGCAGTTCGAACGGCTCGGCTACTTCTTCGCCGATCCGGCCGATTCGCGGGATGGCGCACCGGTCTTCAATCGGGTGGTCACACTGCGCGACGCTTGGGCACGCGTGCGGGAAGAGTACGAGGCCCAGCAGGAGGCCGATGCCAATGCCACAGCGGCCGCGGATGCCGAATCGGGCGAGGAAACCCGGAAACGCAAGAAGCGCTCGCCGGTCGAGATCCGCGCTGAAGCACGCGCCGCGGATCCACAACTGGCGGCGATGTTCGGTCGCGTCACCTCCGAGCACGGGATCGACGAGCCGACGGCCGATGTGCTCAGTGGCGACCGTGCCCTGGGAGAGTTCTTCGAGGCCGCCGTGTCGACCGGTGCACCCGCTACGGCGGTGGCCAAGTGGACCGTGAACCAGGTGCTGGGCGCGGCGCCTGAAGGTGGGGTGGGAAATCTGCCGTTCGATGGCGGTTCGCTAGGCCGACTCGTTGGCCTGATCGAAGCTGGTGAACTGCCCACGGAAGGCGCCAAGAAGGTCTTTTCGATCATGGCAGCGGAGGGCGGCGAGGCCGCGGAGATCGTGGCCGCCCACGGCCTGGATCAGCAGGTGGATAGCGCCCAGATCGACGCCGTCATCGATGAGGTCATAGGGGCCAACCCTGACAAGGTCGAGCAGTTTCGTGGCGGCCAGCAGGGTCTGATCGGTTTCTTTATGGGCCAGGTCATGGGCGCGGCAGGTTCCGGAGCGGATCCTCGCCAGGTCCAGGAACGGCTGCGCGCGCGCCTCTCGGAATAGGCGCCTCCGCGCTGAGCGAATCCAGCGCCTCGGGCAGTGGCCGACTATGCTCCTGACATCCACGAACGCACCAGGGAGCTAGCCGATGACCGACGCCGCCGAGCCCACCGTCACCCACGCCCGCTGGGATGACCTGCCGCAGGAAGCCCTCAACGACCACATCGGTCGCCGCATGGTCACCGGCGAGCGCATGATGGCGGCCCAGGTAGTGCTCGAGAAAGGCGCAATCGTGCCGATGCACTCGCACGGCAACGAGCAACTGTCGCAGATCATGGCAGGCGCGCTGCGCTTCTGGATAGGATCTGAGGACGCCTCCCCGATTGACGTCAGTGCGGGTGAGATTCTCCATATTCCGTCCAATGTGCCGCACAAGGCGGAGGCGTTGGTGGACTGCACGGCCGTGGATATCTTCACGCCGCCGCGACAGGACTGGCTGGACGGCACGGATTCCTACCTGCGCGGGAAGTAGTAGTGGACCTCGGGCTCGCTGGGAAGGTGGCTGTGGTTGCCGCGTCGAGCAAAGGCCTGGGGCGTGCGGCCGCGGAGGAACTCGCTAGCGAGGGGGCGCGTGTCGCTATCTGCGCACGAGGCACCGAGGCGCTCGAAGAGACCCGCGCGGCCATCGCGGCTGCCGGCCGTGAGGTGATCGCCGTTCCCGTTGATCTCAGCGATCCTGAGGACCTGGAGAACTTGATCCGTGAGGCCGAAGCCAACTTTGGACCGGTGGACATCCTGGTCACCAACGGTGGCGGGCCGTCCCCCGGCACCTTCGATGAGGTCGACGACGACGCTTGGGATGCTGCCGTTCAAGGAACGCTGGCGAGTGTCGTGCGGCTATGCCGTCGGGTGCTGCCGGGTATGCGCGAGAAGGGATGGGGCCGGATCATCAACATCACCTCGATCGCCGTCAAACAGCCGGTCGACGGGTTGATCCTCTCCAACGCTGTGCGAGCGGCCGTGACGGGCTTCGCTCGCACCCTCGCCAACGAGGTCGCGTCGGAGGGGATCACGGTGAACAACGTCATGCCGGGGTTCACCTGGACGGATCGCGTGGATGAGCTGGCCGACAAGCAGGCGGCCTTCACGGGAGCGAGTCGGGAAGAGGTCATCACCGGCTGGAAGGCCTCGATTCCCGCGGCTCGTCTCGGCGAGCCCGACGAACTCGGCGCGCTGATCGCCTTTCTGGCTTCCGAGCGCGCTGCCTACATCACCGGGCAATCGATCCCGGTGGACGGCGGCTGGATCCGCAGCCTGATCTGATCAGCTCTCCGGTGGCTGGTTCCAGCGGGCATCGGAGAAGCGGAGCGCGGCCAGCGCCGTGGTCATGAAGATCAACTGCACCGCGAACGACGAACTGTGCAGCCCGGTGCTCACGTGCGTGTAGATGGCGCCGGCCAGGATCACGGTAAGGACTCCTGCGCCATACGTCGCCAGCGACGGAAATAGCAGCAATGCCGCCGCGATGAGTTCCACCATGCCGATACCGCTCGCGAACCGGGGCGAGTAGCCCCACTCGGCGAAGCGCTGCATCCAGCCGGGGTCGCCCATGAGCTTCGGTGGAGCGATCGTCAGGTACGTGAGAAAGAGCAGGATCGACAGCGCCCAGGCGGCGACGACCCGGATACGGATGTTGGTCATGGTCTACTCGGACGGTTCGCCGGGGTATTTGCCGAACCAGGTCAGGACGTTGACTACCTTGCGCATCAGGTTGCTCGGCCGCCGCGTGATCGAGTGCGAGGCCTCGGGAATCCGGACGATCGCCGTGTCGACTTGCTGCAGCTTGAGCGCCGTGTAGAACTGCTCCGTTTCCCACATTGGCGTGCGCCAGTCGGCCTCGCCGGTGATGAGCATCGTCGGAGTCGTCACGTTCCCGGCGTGGTGCAGCGGCGAGCGTTCCATGTAGTTCTCGAGGTGGTCCCAGGGAAGGCCCGGGAACCAGTACTTGTAGAAGAACGCGGTGGAGTCGGCGGCCAGCACGAAGCTGTACCAGTTGATGACCGGCTTCTGCGAGACGGCCGCGGCGAAGCGGTCGGTATGGCCCACGATCCAGGCCGTCAGGACACCGCCGCCGGAGCCGCCGGTCACGTAGAGGCGATCCGCATCGACGAAGCCACGCTCGATCACGGCGTCCACGCCCGACATCAGGTCGTCGAAGTCCTGACCCGGATAGTTGTGGTGAATCAGGTTGCCGAATTCCTCTCCGTACGACGTGGAGCCGCGCGGGTTGGTGTACAGGACGACGTTGCCGGCAGCCGCGTACAGCTGAATCTCGGCAGCGAAGTGCGGCCCGTACGAGGCAAATGGTCCGCCGTGGATCTCGAGGATGAGGGGGTAGGTCTGATCCGGGTCGAAGCCTGGCGGGGTCACGAGCCAGCCCTGTACGCGGCGGCCGTCGAAGCTCGACTCCCACCACATCTCTTCGACGTTGCCGAGGTCGCGGTACCCGAGAAGATCCTCGTTCAGCCAGGTGAGCTGAGTCTCCTCGCCGTCGACCATCACGCTCACGTCGGCCGGCCGGTTCGTCTGCGACGATGTGAAGGCCACGCTACCGTTGTCGGCCACCGTGAACTGGCCGCTCGAGTACGGGCGTCCGAGCGATTGTCCACCCAGATTGTCGGCGCGAATCTCGGCCTCGGCATCGGCGCGCGCGGACACGTACGCCACCTTGGTTACCCCGTGGTCGGTGTACTGGAACCAGATGCCTTCGCCGTCGGCGCTCCAACGGGCGCCGCCTACGCTGCGGTCGAAGCCGGCCATGAGCCGCTCCGAGTTGCTGCCGTCACGGTTCATCACGTAGAGGCGGTTGGACTGGTAGCCCATGTATTGCTCGTCGTTGCCGGTGTATAGAATCCGGCCGCCGTCAGGCGAGAGCTGCGGGGAGGCGTCGGGGCCGTGGCGCGACGTGAGCTGCGTCAATTCGCCAGTGGCCATGCTCAGTTCAAAGACCTCGGAGTCCGCCGGGTCGTACTGCCACTCGTCATGGCGGTTGGCCGAGAAGACAATCGATTGGCTGTCGTCGCTCCAGGAGTGGCCGCCATGATTGAAGTCGCCCTCGGTGAGCTGGCGTGGCGCTCCGCCTTCGGCCGGGACTACGAAAAGGTGGCTGAATCCATCGGGGAGGAACCCAGCGCCGTCGGCGCGGAACTGCAGGCGCGTGATCGTCCTGGGCGCGGGGGCCCACTCGGCGCCTGCGGGCGGCGATGGCACCTTCGCGCCGATGCTCTGCGGTGAGCCTGGCACGAACATCGAGAAGGAGATCCATCGACCATCAGGCGACCAGTTCACCGCTCCGGGGCCGCGCACCAGGTTGGTCACGCGCGCCGTCTGGCCGGTGTCCATCCAGCGCATCCAGATCTGTGCTCCGCCGTCGACGCTCGAGACCCAGATCAGTCGATCGCCATTCGGGCTCCATGCGGGCGACCCGTGATTGCTCGTGCCGCTGGTGATGGGACGTTGTTCGCCCGTGGCGACGTCGATCAGCCAGAGGTTCGAGCGCTGACGATCGGTCATCACGTCGTAGAAATTACGCACGTAGACGATCTGGCTGCCGTCCGGAGAGATCTGTGGCGACGAGGCCCACTCGAGATCGAAGACGTCCATCAACTCGAACGGCCGCGGCTCCTGGGCACCCGCGGGCGGTGCGGCGAGAACGGCCAGCGCCAGCGTGATGACGACGACAGAAAAGACAGGCCTACGCATGTGGATTCTCCTGGGCACTCGTGGTGGAGCAATCGGTCGAGCCGACGACCGCGCGATTCTAACGGTCCGCGGCGTCAGAGTCGCGAGCAACTCAGCCATTTGACCTCAACCGCAGCCTCCTAGAAGGCTGTGGATGCGAATCCTGCGTCGACGTAGTGGACCTCGCCGGTAACCGCTGTCGACAGATCGGAGACCAGGTACAGTCCGGTGCGCCCGACATCGTCGATGTCGACGTTGCGCTTGAGGGGAGCTCGCTCAGCGTTGTCGGCCAGCATCGAGCGAAGCCCCGAGACTCCGGAGGCTGCCAGCGTCTTGATCGGGCCTGCCGAGATCGCGTTCACGCGGATGCCCTTCTCGCCCATATCGCGCGCGAGGTAGCGAACCGACGATTCGAGAGCCGCCTTGGCGATGCCCATGACGTTGTAGCTAGGCATGCTCTTGACCGAACCGAGGTAGGTCATGGCGATGATGCTGCCGCCCGGGTTCATGAGCGGCTCAGCTTTCCGGGCCAACAGCAGGAGGGAGTAGACACTGATTTCCATGGTCATCAGGAACCCCTCGCGCGAGGTGTCCACAGTTCGCCCCTTCAGCGCGTCGCGATCCGCGTACGCAACCGAGTGCACCAGGAAATCAAGCGATCCCATCTTGTCGGCGATCTCGCTGAACGCGGCGTCGACGCTCGCTTCGTTGGTCACGTCCATCTCGACCATTGCCTTGGCGTCGGTCGAGTCGGTCAGCGGCTGCACGCGCTTGAGCAGCGCTTCGCCCTGATACGTGTACGCGAGTTCCGCGCCGGCCGCGTGGGCCCGTTGGGCGATGCCCCATGCGATCGAGCGCTCATTGGCGACGCCGACGATGAGCCCCTTCTTGCCAGCAAGAAGCTCCGGGGTTGCAGGATCGTTGGCCACGATGTGACTCCAAGTAGTTATGAGTGCGGTGCAGCTTTATTAGGACGGTGTGAAGGATAGCGGATCAGCTACGAATCGTCTTCGGTTCGTGTGAGCCAGTCGAGAGCTACGCAGATCCCGTAGCGGTGCGGCGTCGTGTAGATGAGAGCACCGATGAGCAGCGTGAAGAGAGCAGCCGTGCCCACGACGGAACCTGCCACGAGCCCGAAATAGATAATGACGATTGGCGGGAAGATGAACACCGCGCGATCCAGGATCAGCAGGAATACCCAGGGGTCCCCCTGGTTGAGCAGGTAGCGGAGCCCACAGGCAGAGCAGGTTGAGTGCATGCGGTTCCAGCGCTCGAACAGCTGCCCGCGGCCGCACCGCGGGCACCGCCGCGTGGCGCCGAACCGGAGAGCGCGGAGCCACAGCTGCCACCTGCTGGAGGCTGGAGTCATCGCGGCCCCGTCACGGGAGCCGTGTGGCCATCTCGTAGCCAAGCCATGCGGCGCCGACCCCGAGCACGAGGTGCGTCGTAACGTGGATCAACGCGTGGAGCCGGTGGCCGCCGGCTCCGAGCATGAATACCTCGTGGCTGAAGGCGGAGAACGTCGTAAATCCGCCCAGCACGCCAACCACGAGGAAGAGCCAAGTGGCCTGCGACAGTTCCCAGCGATGGTCGGCGACGCCGGCGATTAGCCCGATCAGGAGGCAGCCGATGACGTTGACCGTCAGTGTGCCGATGGGCAGCGCCGATTGCGGCAGCAGGCGCTGCGCCCAGGCCGCTGTCGTGAACCGCAGCGCGGATCCGACGAATCCACCGGAGCCAACGATCAGCGCGCGCCAGAGAGTTTCCATATTCAGTCTCGAGAGCTCGCTACCAGATCGGCGGGAGAAACAGCCAGCTGCGGCCGCGGTATTCGGCGAACTCAGGGTACCGCGACAGCGAGTGGTCCTTCTTCAGCATGTTCGGTATCCACACGGCACCGACGAACAGCGCGAGGGCCAGCAATGGCGCCCAGTGGCGAGCCAGCAGGCTGAAACCGAGGTAGATGCAGAGCTCGCCGAGGTAGTTGGGATTGCGCACTCGCCGCCAGAGTCCCTCGGTGACGAGCGTCGCGGGGCGAAGCGTCAGGGCCATGTGCTTCTGCATGTCGGAGACGAAATGCAGAAAGACGCCGATGACGTAAAGCGCTACGCAGCCGGCTGCGTAGGGAGCGCCGACGTGCACGTCCGCGCTGACGATCCACCACGGGGCGATCCAGTAGAGAGTGAGCCCGCCCCAGATCATCAGCCCGTACGCCGCCGAGCACGGAGCCTCCCAACTCTTGTCGCCGAACACGCGGCTCTTCCATACCCAGAGCACGCCATAGGTGCCGTGCAGCGCGAGGTACAGCCAGGCTGTCGGATTGTCCCAGGCGTCGCCCCAGGCCATCAGACTGAGGATGACGGGCGCCGTGGCCGCCTTGTGAGTGTCGATGAAGAACTTCTGTCGCACGGCGGGACCGACCTTACCCGGGAGTGTCGGCGATCACGGCGCGCAGCACGTCGGCGCGGTCGCTGAACATGCCGTCGACTCCCAGTGCCAGGAGGCGTCGCATCTTGGGGGCGTCGTTGACCGTGTACGGGTGCACGAGCAATCCGGCCGCGTGTGCCGCACCGACCAGCGCGGGGCCCACGCGCTGCTGATGCGGACCGATACCGTTCGCGTAGCCGGCGATGGCCGCCATGCGCCTGCGGATTCCCCAGGAGGTCATCCGGCGGGGCGTGAGTTGGATCAGCGTGGCGTGAGGCGCGCGAGCGCGAAGTTCCACGAGGCTCTCAGGGCTGAACGACTGCAGGATGACCGTGGGGAGTTCGTCGCCGGAGGCTGATGGGCCGAGGAGTTCGAACTCCTCCAGCAGCGTGACGAGGGCCTCCTCCATGCCGGGAGCTTCTGCCGGCTTCTTCGTTTCGATGTAGAAACGAGCGCGTCCAGCGTAGCGTTCCAGCACCCCCCGTAGCGTCGGGATGCGCTGCGTCGCGAAGCCCTCGTTGGCGATCTCCGGATGGGCGTCGTTGAACCAGGACCCGACCTCGCAGTGGCGCAGTTGCTCCGCTGTCTTCGTATTGACGGTACCGGTGCAGTCTTCCGCGGGGCCGCGCGCCGTGCGATCGAGCGTGTCGTCGTGCAGCAACACGAGCTCGCCATCCGCCGTCATCTGCAGATCGTGCTCGAGATAGTCAGCGCCCATCTCCAGGGCCAGATCCCACGACGCGAAGGTGTGCTCAGGCGCGTACGCCGAGGCACCTCGATGGGCGATGACTATCGGCCTCTGTGCGGGCAACGGCAGCTCTCCCAGGGTCGTCGCGCTGATCGCCAGCCCGACGAAGCCAACGGCGGTTCTGGAGATCACGCAGCGCCGATCAGTGCGTAGTAGATGACATACAACCAGCTAAGGAAGCCGTGGATGATGGCCCAGATGATCGACTCATGCTGTGACCAGGAGATCGCGATGGCCAGTGCGCTTCCGAAAGTTACGCCGTGCTTCGCGACGTCTCCGCTCTTCATGATCTAGCTCTCCGGTGTCGGCTGGGTGAGCGCATACATCAGGATCGAGCCGGCGATCCCGGCGTTGAGCGAGTCTATTCTCCCGGGCATCGGGATCGCCACCAGCCCGGTGGCCGCACCGCGAATCGCTTCGCGCGCGCCGCGGGCCTCGTTGCCCACTACGAGGGCCCACGGCCCGACCTTGGGCGTGGGCGCGGCGCCCGCCTCGCCCGCCGCAACGAGCAGTTCGGAACCCCAGGAGGTCAGCTGCGGCTCCAGCTCCGCCCAGCTGGTGGCCAGCACGGGGATGCGCGCGATCGTCCCTGCCGACGCGCGGACGACCTTCGCGTTGTACGGATCCACGGTGCCATCGAGTGCCACCACGGCGTCGAGCGCGAACGCCGTGGCACTGCGAATCAGCGTTCCGAGATTGCCCGGGTCCTGGATGGCATCGGCAATGAGTACCCGCCCAGGCTTGTCGAGGCGCACCGTGGGTTCGGCGCAGACCGCCAGGATTCCCTGTGGCGTCTCGGTGCCGGCGATCGCCGTCAGGGCCCTGTCGTCCGCCTGTGGCGTATCGATGCCCGCGTCGCGAAGCTGTGCGAGGAGCTCTGTGCCCCCTGGTACGTCGGTCAGTCGCGGCGAGATCACTGCGAACTTGATGTCGGCGCCGCCCGCGACGACCTCGGCGACACAACGCACACCCTCGGCCACGTAGGCATGTTCACGGGTGCGGGTCTTGCGTCGCTGCAGTCTCTCTATCAGGCGGGCGCGGGTGCGACTCAGATCCATGGTTTCGGCGGCTCTGGTGGATAGGGTTGACGGGTCGCGTTGGGAATTATACTTTGAAATACAAAGTACTCATCAGTATATCTTCGAGCTCGTTTTCGGGCCCGCAGCACGGTCCCACGGAGATCAGTCATGGGCAACCTCGATTCTCGCGTCACTCGCGCAGCGGCCATCTACGTGGGCGTTGTCGTTCTGGTCGTCGTCGCCGCCCAAATCGGAGTTTTCCCCGGCAGTCTAGACCTGCCGATGGAGGGGACGGGTGCGTTCGCTCACCCGTACCGCCTGGCCATGGTGGGGATCGTCCTGCTACTCGCGGTCAGTCTCGGCGCACTGGCGGCATGGGGCGGCGAGGTGCTCGGAGGTTGGCACCTGGGCCTGGCGGCTTTGATCGTCGGGGGCATGGCGACCGGCACGATCCTCGCCTTCGCGCCATCGATTCTGTACCCCAACGACCAGTACCCGGTGACCTTCTCGTGGGTCATGCTCGGCGCACCCGTGGGGTTCATCAGCTGGCTCGCCTGCACGGTGGCGCTGCGGGCGGCGAAGCGCACAGTAGCAGCATAGGTCCGCTCCGCTAAAGGAGGCGGATTCTTCTCAATGGCTTAGCGCGCCGAGGTAGCTGAGAGGCAGTCCCACCATCGTCCGGACGCCGGCCACCATGGCGTCGTCGTTGACGAAGAAGAAGGGCGAGTGATTGGGCGCCATGTCCTCCGGGCCCGCATTCGCTTTCGATACGCCGAGCGACACGTACAGACCTGGTATCTGCTGCTGGTAGTGCGCGAAATCCTCGGCGCCCATGACGCGGGGCATGAGGCCGGCCATGCCGGGGCCAGCGGCCCATTCGAGCGTCGGCACCATGCGCGCGGTCAGGTCGGGGTCGTTGTAGGTGACCGGTGCATACGGGCGGAAGCGGACGTCGGCGGTGGCGCCACCTGCCTCGGCGATCTGGGTGGCGGTGTTGCGGATGCGCTCGAGGATCTCTTCGCGCATGTTCGGGTCGAACGTCCGTATCGTGCCAGTCATCTCCACAGTGTCGGGGATGATGTTGCCGCGCAGGCCGCCGTGGATACTGCCGATCGAGATGACCGCCGGTGCGCGCGTGACGTCCAGTTGCCGGCTCGGAATCATCTGGATCGCCGTCATGACCTGCGCCGAGACGATGATCGGGTCCACTCCCAACCAGGGCATCGATCCGTGTGTCTGTGAACCCTTCACGGTGATGATCAACTCATCGGCCGCTGCCAACGCCCCTTCGGGCCGGTACCCAATCACCCCAGGGGGACCGGGAAAGACGTGCAGCCCAAAGATCGCCTCCGGCACCGGATTCTGTAGCACACCCTCTTTGATCATCAGCGCGGCACCGCCCTCTTCGTCCCCCGGCGGACCTTCCTCGGCGGGCTGGAAGACGAACTTGATCGTGCCCGGGATCTGCTCGCGCATGTTCGCGAGCACCTCGGCCGCACCCATCAGGATGGCAACGTGGGCGTCGTGGCCGCACGCGTGCATGACCGGAACTTCCTGGCCGTTGTACTCGCCGATCGCCTGAGAGGCGAACGGCACGCCCGTTTGCTCAGCCACGGGAAGCGCGTCCATGTCGGCGCGCAGGGCCACGATCGGGCCCGGGCGTCCACCGCGCAGGATGCCGACGACGCCGGTGTGGGCCACGCCGGTCTGAACCTCATCGAAGCCCAGCGCCCGCAGGTGCTCGGCGACCTTTGCCGCGGTGCGGAACTCGCGGTTGCCCAGTTCCGGGTGCTCGTGGATGTCGTGGCGCCACTCGATCACCTTGGGCACGACCGACTCGATCGCGGCGTCGAGTTTCTGGTCCTGGTCCTGGGCCGGGGCCGGGGCAGGCGACGGTCCTGCGAGAACGGTGCTGGAGAGGACGATCGCGGCTACGGCAACAAAGCGCAAGGACATCGGAGCCTCCAGGGACGAGCGACGGATACCGAGCACGCTAGCAGCCCTCGGGCCTCGGCGTGAACTGGCAGCTCCCGCGGTGCGGCGTTGGCCCATTGATCATGCGAGGTCTCATTGATTTTTAGACAGTAAATATTGTCTTGACAGATTGAACTGTCCTTTGTAATTTGAGCTGCATGCAACGAGATTTTGCCTTGATCAACGGTGCTGAACAGGCCGCTGCAGCCCTGCATCCTCTGCGTAGCCGTCTGCTCGAGCAGTTCCGCGAACCAGGCTCTGCCGCTGAGGCAGCGCGCAGTCTGGATCTGCCACGTCAGCGCATAGGTCACCACGTGAGGATGTTGCAGCAGCAAGGCCTGCTGGCACAGGTGGGGGAGCGGCGGCGTGGCGCGTTCACCGAACGTCTGCTGCAAACCACCGCGCGCTCATGGGCGATCTCGCCACGCGCGCTGGGAGCGATCGGGATGGCCCCGGAAGAGGTACGCGATCGTTTCTCGAGCGAGTACCTGGCGGTCGCCTCGGCGAGGACCCTCCGCGATGTCAGCCTCCTGCGCGAGATGGCCGACGAGCAGGACAAGCGGCTCGCGACGCTGACCCTCGAGACCGAGGTTCGCTTCGCCTCGCCGTCCGATCAGGCAGCGTTCGCGGCGGACCTCAACCGTGCGATTTCCGACTTGGTCGCTCGGTACCACGACGAATCCGCTACCGAGGGCCGCAGTTTTCGCTTCATGATCGGCGGCCACCCGGTGGCGCCCGGCAATTCCGATGGAGAAGACGACAATGCGTCTGAACAAGCTCACTGATCCGTTCGCAGGACGATCGCTTGCGCCGCTGGAGGCGACACTGGTGGTGCTCTTTGCAGTCGCGTTCAGCCCGAACGCGGCGATGGCCCAGGAGCTGCCAGACCAGGCCGACCTCGAGGCGAAGCTGGCCGAGTCGCTAGTACTCGCCACGCCGGGTTCCGAGCACGCGCGTTTCGAGCGGATGGTCGGCGAGTGGGACACCCTCCTCACGCTGTGGCCCCAGCCCGGAGCAGAGCCCATCGTCGTCGATGCCACGACCGAGTCGGAGTTGATTCTGGGCGGTCGGTATCTGGTGCAGAGCACCACGATCCCGGACGGCTTTTTCGCCGGCGACTCGATCACGATCCTGGGCTTCGATCGCCGTAGCGGCGAGTACACGCTCATCGGGCTCGACACGATGGGCACCTACTGGGTCACCGCGCGGGGGCCTGCGTCGGGTGAACGCGAGGCCGTTCTGTCGGGCGAGGACTTCGACCCTGTTTTCGATGGCACCCAGGAGTACGACTTCGTTCTGCGCTGGGAAGACGACGATACCTTCATCATGCAGATCATCTTCAAGGACGCCGTGCACACCCGTGGTGGCGACCCGTTCAAGATGCTCGAGACCGTGGCTCGCCGCCGCTAGCAAACCGAGGAAGCACCTGATGTCCGAGTCGCGACGCACCAAGGATATTGACCTGACCATCGAGATCGACGCCGACGCCGAGACCGTCTGGCGAGCCATCAGCGATGGCGAGGAGATCTCGCGATGGTTTCCGCTCAACGCGGAGGTCGAGCCGGGTGTCGGGGGCAAGTACAGGATCGACTGGGGTCCGGGCTGTGGCGGGCAGGGCACGATCACGGATTGGGAGGAAGGCGTTCGTCTGCGCTACGAGGAGGAGTGGCCCGGCGTAGACATCGAGGTGCCGGTCACGGTGGAGTACACCATCGAGAGCCGCGACGGGAAGACCATTGTGCGCATGGTCAACGCCGGGTTCAGCGCCGAGGACGACTGGGCCGACTACCTCGACACGATCGACTCCGGTTGGCGCTACTTCATGTGGAATCTCAAGGTGTACGTCGAGCGCCACGCGGGCACGCCGCGGCGCATGGTCTGGGACCGCCGCAAGATCGCCGTCGACAAGGCGGGGGCGTGGGATCGTCTCCTGGGCGAGGGCGGCTTGGCCACCACCACTTTGCCCGCTGCCGCCGACCGGCGTGTCGTGCTCTGGTCGGGTGTCGAGGGAACGACCGGTCGGATCAACGAGTCGATCCACTTCACCGCACGGTTCGAGGCGCTCAACGACGCGTTGCTGCTGATCGAACTCGAACCGGGGCAGGGGGAGTACAGCCTGGGAGTCTGGCTCTCGCTCTATGGTGTCGAGGAGACCCAGGCTGCGGAACTCGAGCGCTCGCTCAAGGCGCGCCTCGATAGCCTCTTCGGCGCGATCAGCGCGACTGAGTAGCGCGTAGCGTGTAGAGAGCCGCCGCCACGGCGGTGGCGAGATTGAGGCTGGATACACCGTCGCGCATCGGCAACGAGGCGCGGACGTCGGCTTGGGCCAGCAGCGCGTCGCTGAGTCCGCGACGTTCGGACCCGAACGCGAGCACGGCATTGCTGGGAAGGTCGACGGTTCCGAGTGCCGGAGCATCGGCATCGAATGCCACGAGTCGACCGGGACACGCCGTGGGGCCTTCGACCCGTGCCACCGGGACGGCAAAATGCAGTCCGGCCGCGGCGCGAACCGACTCCGGACTCCACGGGTCGTGTCTTCCGGAACAGAGAACGCCGGCGGCACCAGCCGCCGCTGCCACTCGCACCACGGCGCCCACGTTACCGAGGTGCACCGGGTCTTCCAGAAAGACCACGGGCGCCGCGTGTGGCTCCAGGACGTCTGTTGCTGCCCACGCGCGACGGCGCGCGATCCCCATGACGCCAGTGGGATGCGCCAGAGGCGCGAGCGCGTCGTACTCCGCCTTGGGCACGGTGGTTGCCAGTTCCGAGATTCGGGTAGCCACATCGGGCGCTAAGGATGCCGCGAGTCGTTCCAAATCCCCGGCATCGCGGGTGACGACTTCCTCGATCGAGGCCTCGAAGCGGAGTGCGTGTTTGATCGCGTGCAAGCCTTCGAGTACGCACAGGCGTTGGTCCCGGCGTGCGCCGCGGAATCGTTCGTGCCGCAGGCGCGACTCGCTCACGGGATCACGCACACGTGTACCGGAACCGGCCACGTAACGCGCCGTGCTTCCGGACCCCACGCGCATGCGAGCCGATCGTCCAGCGTCGGCGGTCCCACGCGCCGCGACGGCATTCCCATCTATTCGGGCTTGTCGCTGCGACGGCCGCCGAACAGCGAACGGGCGATGAGGCCGGCGAGCACTGTCATCGACAGGGCCGCGATCATCACGCCGATCTCCAGCGCGTTGTAGCGAGCCGTCATGATGAAGACCGCAGCCAGTTGCCCGACGAGAAGCCCGAGGGGTGCGACGAACAGCGATCCCGAACCCAGCGTCCCGACGACGCCAGCGACCACCAGAGCGCTCGCGTAGGGGCCGAAGTTGTCAGCTAACCACAGCTGTATCAGCCATCCCGCGATGACGAACAGCCCGGTCCAGCTAAGCGTTCTCGTGTCGCGCCACACTAGATCTCTCCCCGAGGTCCTCGGCTTCCTTTTCGCTACTTGTTCAACTGGGCCAAGACCATGTCGCCCAACTCGTTTGTTCCGTATGCGCCGGCCTTCAAGGAGGTCACGGTGCCCGACTGCAGCAGACTGGCGATAGCGCCGTCCACCGCGACCGCGGCATCCTTCTCGCCCAGATACTCGAACATCATCGCGACGGCGGAAATCGTAGCGAGCGGATTAGCGGTGTTTTGACCCGTCGCTTTCGGGAACGATCCATGGATGGGCTCGAACAGACCGAGCTTTCCAGGATGGACGTTGGCGGAAGCGGCCAGGCCCATGCCTCCCTGAATCATCGCGCCCACGTCGGTGAGGATGTCGCCGAACAGGTTGGTAGTGACCGCAACGTCGAACCTCTCGGGGTTCTTGATCATCCACATGCTGGCGGCATCGATGTAGGCGTGGTCGGTCTTGACCTCGGGGTACTCCTCGGCGACCTCCGCAAAGACGCGCGTGTAGAGGTCCTGCGCACGTACCGCGTTGGCCTTGTCGATGAGCAGTAGCTCCTTGCGGGGCCTGGTCATCGCGATCTCGAACGCGTAGCGGATGATGCGCTCGGTGCCGGCGCGGGTATAGCGCATCGCCTGGCTGGCCACCTCGTCGGCGGTGCCCTTGTCCTCGAAGACGGGTTGTTGGACGTACGCGTCTTCGGTGTTCTCGCGTACCACGACCATGTCGATGTCGGCCGGCGTCTTGTCCTTCAGCGGGCAGAAGCGTTCGTGGTAGAGCTTGATCGGTCGCAGGTTTACGAACAGGTCGAGATCCCAGCGGAGGTGGCCGATGACGCCGCGCTCGATGAGACCCACCGGCGCTCTCGGATCGCCGATCGCGCCTAACAGAATCGCGTCCTGCTCGACGATCTCGCGGGTGGCGGACTCGGGGAAGATCTCCTCTGTAGCGAGCCAGTGCTCCGTCCCGTACGGATACTCGGTCAGGTTCAGGCCGAACCCGAAGCGCTCGGCCGCGGCGTGCAGAACGCGCAGCCCCTCGCGCATCACCTCGGGGCCGACGCCGTCTCCAGCGATGACGGCAATGTCGTAGTTCTGACTCAAACGAACCTCCCCAGGGGTCGACGAAACGTGAACGCTATCTTGCCGTTCAGCGGTCCAGCCCGCTAGCCGGGCCGGGTATGCGGCCCGCTGGTGGCGGGGTGAGCCGGCCGGCGGTTACCCAGGTGTCGTCGCCCACCTCTACGGTGGCGTCGAGAAAGAGGTTCCAGCGGACAAAGCCGCCCGTCACTTCACCGCCGAGTTCACGGTTGTCGCCGAGGGAAAGCCGCACGATCCCCGCGCCGTATCCGTAGTAGGGGATCCAGGGTTCCTCGTCGCCTGCGACGGGCAGCAGAGGGTTGAAGCCGAGTACGAACTCCCGGAACGATCGTGCCGAGTCGCCGCCGCGTTCCATCACTGCCTCGGCCAACTCGAGTCCCGAGGCCGCATCCATCGATACGACCTTGCCGTTCTCGAGGACGAGACGAAGGCCCTCCACGATCGTCCCGTTCCACAGCGACGGGGGGAAGACGATCGTGCCGTTGACGGTCTCTTCGATGGGCGCGACGCGGATTGCGCCGGCAGGCAGTTCGATCTCTCGGTCAATCAGATTGCGGGCGATCGAGGCCCGGGCGGCCGAGGCGTTGCCATCCTGCCGCGTCACGGGCCGGTCCCGAACCGCGAAGCGGAGGTCGGTGCCGGCGGGCGTAGTGACATGTACCGGCGCCCGCTCTATCGCTCGTGCGAACTGATGCTGGATCGCGGCGAGCGCTGCGTAGTCCGTTTCGAGCAGCGCACGTTGCAGCAGGGCATCCGCAGCACCGTCTTCGGGTCGGGTCTCCATGCTCGGCCAGTACGTTCCGGACCAGTGGAAGTGGACCGTGCGGCCCGCGCCGCCCCACAACACCTGCTGCATGGCCGCATAGACGGGGTCGGCAGGTTGAGCACCGGGCAACATGATCGCAACATCCACATCCGCCAGGGCAGCCACCAGTTCGCGCTGGCTGCGGCCGCGTAGGCTGGCAGTGAACTCAGTCCTCCAACCTGCCGGCTGCGGAGACTGTGTGGCGACGGCACCCAGGTCGACGGCGCCGGTCGCTCCGAGCTTCATGCGTAGGATCGGGACCAGGGGGGCGAAGCGACCCGGCAGCGCAACGAGCAGCACGCGCTCACCGGGTTGAGGGTCGATCTGGGTGACCAGCCGGTCGGCGATGGCATCCCAGTCGAGCGCGGACTGCGCCACAGGCGGGTCAGTTGGCAGGAGCGCGAGGAGCATGATCGCGGTGAGTGCCGGAACGGAGTGTTGGCTTCGCGTCTTCATTCTGTCTCCTAGGGCAGTTCGCGCAGGATGTCTCCAGGGCCCAACCGGCGGGCTGGTTTGTCCCCCTCCGCGGCGATGCCGACCCAGATGAACCCTTCGATGCGTTCGACGTCGAAGTCCACTTCGGTGAGGTCGTAGGTGCGCGGGTCGCGCGTAACCGCTCCGGTGGTCCACTTCGATCCCACGCCCTCCGCGTGCAGGGCGAGCATGAGGTTCTGCACCGCACAGGCCACCGCCGCGTAGTCTTCGCGAGCAATCGCGTGGTCGTCGTTGCGCACACGGACAACCACCAGCATCTCGGCCGCGGTCGTGAACTTGGCCCGCAGCCGTTCCTCCCGCTCGTCGGTCAGACGTCCTGCCTTCGCGGTGTTGATGCGGAGGTAGACGTCGAGCAATTGGTCGCGTGTGTAGGGACCCACCCGGCGAAAACGCCAGGGCTCGGTCATCCGGTGGTTGGGGGCGGCGATGGCGGCCGCGAGTGCCCGTTCGATGCAACCGGCCGGGATCGGTTCCCTGCGGTATTCGTGCACCGTGCGGCGGCTCCGCAACAGGTCCTGGAGGTCGATCATTCGTTACTCAGAAGGTGGGCGAAGCGCTGCCGGAACTTCGCCAGCTTCGGCGAGATCACGACCTGGCAGTAGCCCTGTTCAGAATTCTGCTGATAGTAGTCATCGTGGTAACTCTCGGCCGGATAATAGGTTTCGAGTTCCACCACTTCGGTCACGAGCGGGTCGCCGAAGAGCTCCTCTTCGGTCAGTTCGCGTATTACGTCGTCAGCCATTCGCCGTTGGCTGTCGTCGTGAACGAAGATCGCCGAGCGGTACTGCGTGCCGACGTCCGCCCCCTGGCGGTTCAACGTCGTTGGGTCGTGGGTAGCAAAGAACACCTCGAGAATCGTCCGGTAGTCGATCACTGTGGGATCGAATTCCAGGCGGATGACCTCCGCATGTCCGGTGTTGCCCCCACACACGTCCTGGTACGTCGGGTCGGAGGTGTGGCCGCCGGTGTACCCGGAGCCGACTTGCTTGATTCCACGCAGCTCCCGGTACACAGCATCGAGGCACCAAAAGCAGCCGCCACCGAGCGTCGCGAGTTCGATGTGGTCACTCATGCGCGGAAGGCTAGCAGGCTCGCGCGGGGCCCGGGGGCAGCGGGCGAGATTTACCTGTGCAAGTTCTGCCGCGCGGTGCGTCTCTATTCTCGAACACCCCATAGGGACTCGAGCCGAGGAGCAACCATGTATCAACTAGCGAGAATCGCATGCGTGTCCACTTTGCTGGTGAGCAGCGGAGTCACGATCGCAGCAAGCGCTGTATCTGCGGCCACGCCGATTGACCAGGCGTTGGAGCGTACTCGTGGCGAGACCAGTATCTCGATTGATCCGCAGACCGGCGTCGCACACTTCGAGATCTTCGAGGAGTTTCGCAACAACAGCGCGAGCGTCACGGAGGCCGACTACCTGTTTCCAGTTCCGCGCGGCGCCGTCTTCACCAATCTGTCGCTCTATGCCGGAGAGACGGAGCTCCGCGGCGAGATGCTCCGGTCTGAGGAGGCGCACGGTATCTACGAGGAGATCGTCCGGCGCCTGAAAGACCCCGCCCTGGTCGAACTGGCAGGCAACGACCTGGTTCGGGCGCGCGTGTTCCCGATTCAGCCGGGAGAGACGCGGAAGATCGTTCTGCGCTACAAGCAGGTGTTGGCACGGCCCGGAGACGCTCTGCGGCTGAGCTATCCGCGGCGTATCGGGCTGATGACAGCGCGCCAGTTCTCCGGTCCTGCCACGCCGGTTCTCCCCGCCGTCGAGCCGCACCAGCGGAGGCGCCAGGGCATGGCGGAGCCGAAGGCGGGATCGAGCCTGCTGATCAGAATTCTCCACGCCGAGACCGTCGGGGCACCGTACTCGCCGACGAGTCGGATCGAGGTCGTGCGCTCTGGCGACGAATTACTCGTACGCGAGCTTGTCGCGGATCGCCAGCCGAGCCGTGACGACTTCGAGTTGCTCGTGCCACTCCGGGCCGCGACGGTTGGCGCCACCCTGGTGACCCACTCGCCCGCTCCTGGTGACGAGCGCGGTTACTTCATGTTTCTGGTGCGACCACCGACGGACGGGGGAGTCGTTGCCATGGCACGAGATCTCACGGTAGTTCTGGATGTGTCCGGCTCGATGTCGGGCCTGAAGATCGAGCAGGCACGAACCGCCGTGAGCCAGGCGTTGCGCGACCTGCATGCCGACGACCGCTTTCGCCTGCTGACGTTCTCCAGTTCGGTGCGGGAATTCCGGCCTGACTACAGCGAAGCGAGCCCCGACGCGATCGAACAGGCGATTGCCTATCTGCGCGGTGTCGACGCGGATGGCGGCACGAATATCGACGACGCGCTGCGCCGCGCCTTGCGGGCGCCGGCGACC
>JAJCXT010000115.1 GCA_029263295.1 Acidobacteriota bacterium
GACAACACGCAGCTGAAGAACATCCACGGGAAGGCCAACTTCCACCTGGGTGACAACTTCGTCCTGAACTACACGTACGTCAAGGCCGAGAAGACCAAGCAGGGTCGTGGCGCTTCGGCTACGCGTCCGCCCGACACCACCTTCAACCATGGTGGCCCGTCCGGGATCCACACGGTCAAGGCTCAGTACACGCTCAACGACAACAACTACGTTGAAGCGTCGTACAACACCACGCCTCTGGGATTCTTCCTGGAGCCGCAGGGTGGCCGTGACATCCAGCCGTCCTACGACCTCTCGACGGGTCAGTGGGGCAACAGCTACTTCTTCTACGACACCAATCGTCCGTTGAAGAACATCCGCGCCGACGGCAACACCTACATTGCCGGCGCCGAGGTTGATCACGAGATCAAGTACGGCTACAGCTACCGCTCCGCTCTTACGGAGTCCATCTGGGGTCCGGCTGGCGGCGCGCTGGCCGTCTTCTCGGAAGGCGTTCCGGCAGAAGCATGGCTGATCTCCGATTCCATCGATAACTACGAAGGAAAGCGGAACAGCTTCTATGCTGGCGACACGATCAGCGCTGGTCGTTTGACGGTCAACGCTGGCCTGCGCTACGACAACCAGACGTCGCAGTCGCTCGCGAGTGAGGTTGCCGCGTCGGCGCTCGCTCCAGGCCTGTTCCCAGCGAACTCGTTTGGTGGCGCTGAGAAGGGCACGTGGAACTCGCTTTCCCCGCGCCTCGGCATCACCTACGACCTGACGGGCGATTCCAAGACCATCCTGCGACTGAACGCCGCGCGTTACTACTCGCAGATGGGTGCCGGTGAATTCCATCGCACCAACATCACGAGTGGTCGTGAGATGGACTTCGGCTGGACCGACTTGAACGGCAACGGCCAGGCCGAGCCGGATGAGTTGGGCTCTCTGCTGTGGGTCAGTGGTGGCTGGGATCCGGCCAACCCGACGGCTCCTTCGCCGAACATCGTGGATGAAACCTCCGCGCCCTGGACCAACGAGTTGATCGTTGGTCTCGAGCGTGAGATCAACCGGTCGTTCGCGGTCGGCGGTAACTTCATCTACAAGAAGAACAGCAACTTCACCTGGAACCCGCGCGACGGGGAACAGAACGACGCGTTCTGGACTCCCACGACGAACTCCTCTGGAGTTACGTTCTACGAGCCAGTCGGCGCGCGTTCCATCTCCAACCACTACCAGCAGCGCGAGGGATACAACCGCCAGTACACTGGCGTTGAGCTGTTCCTCACCAAGCGCTTCGCTGACAAGTGGATGGGCAACGCGTCGTTCACTTGGGCCAGCCCCAAGCAGAACTACACCGAGACCACCGGCTACACGGATCCGACCAACATTGGTGTCACCGACGGTGAGATCAACGCCGCCGGTTCGCGCACGCTCGCGTGGTGGGGAGCCAGCCGCTGGTTCTTCAAGGCGTCCGGCATGTACGCCCTGCCCGCAGGGTTGAACGTGTCCGGTTTCTTCCAGGTGCGTGAGGGCAACATCATTGCTCCTTACAACTTCATCAGCTCCGGTAGCCGCGCCTTCGGTGCGGGCTCGGTCAACGTGATCCGGGACACCTTCGGCACGAATCGTCTGCCGTCGTTCTGGTCGGTGGATCTGCGCGCTGAGAAGACGTTCGACCTGTCCGATACGGGTCGTATCCACCTGATCGTGGATGTGTTCAACGCGCTGAACCAGGACGCGATCCTGGCGCAGCACACGTCGATCACTTCCTCGGCGTTCGAGAAGATCCGTGAGGTCCAGGCGGGCCGCACGATCCGCTTCGGATTCCGCGCGGTGCTTCGCTAGTCGAAGTTCCCGTGAGGTCACCTCGGTGACCTAAAGGAAGAAGAGATCGCCCCCCGGGACTTCGGTCCTGGGGGGCTTTTTCTGGCTGTAGGTAGAGAGAGAAGGGCGGGCGCACACCCCTCTCTGCAGGCGGTGACCGCCTGATGGGGTGTTCCATCGACCTTGCTCTCGCGTCTTGGCCGAAGACTCCTCGTCGCACTGCAGGCGATGCCTGCTGAGAGGGGTGTACGTCCGCCCTTCTGGCAATACCGAGTCAGAAACGCAGCCCCGGGGCCGAAGGTGAGCCGATCCCCAACGTTTAGCGAAGAGCCTGGCGATTCCGCGGCGCGTCGTGGCAAACGTAGCGCGGCGTACTCCGGCTAGGCCAACTACAGGCCCGGCCTCCCCCTCTAAGCCTTGGCCTCGATCCAATTCGCCCCAACTCCGATGTCCACCACCAGGGGGACGTCGAGGTCGATGGCGCCCTCCATTTCCGAGCGGACGATCTCGGTGACCGGGTCGATCTCGGCGTCCGGGACTTCGAAGACCAGTTCATCGTGGACCTGGATGGTCATGCGGGCGCCGTAGCCTTCGTTCGTCAGGCGTTCGTCCAGGCGCACCATCGCCAGTTTGATCAGGTCGGCCGCTGTGCCCTGCAGCGGGGTGTTCACGGCTATTCGTTCGCCGAAGGCGCGGACCATATGGCGGCCGCTCTGCAGCTCCGGGAGGTGGCGTATGCGGCCCAGCAGGGTGGTGACGTAGCCCGCCTCCTTGGCCTCTTCTACTGTGCGCTCCAGGTACTCGCCCACCTTCGGGTAGGCGTTGCGGTACTGCTCGATGAAGTCCTTGGCTTCCTTCACGGAGACCTCGAACTCGCGAGCGAGTCGCTGTGGGCCCATGCCGTAGAGCACGCCGAAGTTGATGACCTTGGCGCGATCGCGTTGTTCGTGCGTTACGTCATCGGGCTCCACGTGGAAGATCGCTGCGGCCGTGGCGCGGTGGATATCGAACCCTTCCTGGAACGCGCGTTGCAGTTCCGCGTCGCCGGACAGGTGGGCCATGATGCGCAGTTCGATCTGCGAGTAGTCGGCGATGAGCAGCTGATTGCCATCGGCCGGAATGAACGCCTGGCGGATCTGGCGCCCCGTGGCGGTACGGATCGGGATGTTTTGCAGATTCGGGTTGCTGCTCGATAGCCTGCCGGTTGCCGCCACCGCCTGGTCGAACGAGGCGTGCACCCTGCCGGTTTCGGCGAACACGTAGGTCGGCAGGGCGTCGAGGTAGGTGCTCTTGAGCTTCGTGGCCTCGCGGAACTCGATCACCTGCCTGGCGATCGGGTATTCCGCCGCCAACGCCTCGAGGACTTCGGCCTTCGTGGAACGGTTGCCGCTCTTGGCGGTCTTGCCCGCGGCGGGGAGCCCCAGGTTGTCGAACAGCACCTCGCCGAGTTGCTTGGGGGAGTTGATGTTGAACGTCGTGCCGGCGGCCTCGAAGATCCGGTGCTGCAGGTCGTCGATGCGGGTGGCGAACTGGGCGCTCAGTTCGGTCAGGTAGGAGGTGTTGATGCGCACGCCGTAACGCTCCATGCGCGCCAACACGCGGCACAGTGGCATCTCGATGGTCTCGAAGAGGTTCTGCAGCCCGCTCTGGGCCGCGAGCTCGGCTGCGAACGCCAGGGCCAGCTGCAGGGTTATGTCCGCCCGTTCGGCGGCGAACTGCCCGGCTTCCTCAACCGGCACCATGTCGAACGTGGCCTTCTTCTCCGGGAGGATGTCGGCGAGCTTGGTGGCTTGAATCCGCAGCAGGTCGAGCGCTAGGCCCTCCAGCGAGTGCGACGTCCGTGTCGGATGCAGGACATACGACGCCAACATCGTGTCGGTCGCCGGCTGCGGCATCGGCAGCCCCTGGTGGGCGAAGCTAATGAGCGCGCGTTTCAGATCATGCCCGATCAGCTGCACCGACTCGTCGGCGAGGATGGGACCAAGTTGTTCGAGGCAGTCCGACGGGCTCATTGCGTTGGCGGCGGTGAGGCCCTGGTGGCCCACCGGCAGATAGGACGCCTGTCCGGGTTCGGTCGCGAGACCGATGCCGACGATATGGGCCCGCATCGGTTCCGCGTGATCCGTGTGCAGCGAGATTGCCAGGCGCCCGGCGGCGCGTGCCGCATCGAGGATAGCGTCGAGCTCCTCGGCGCTCGATAGCACGCCATACGCGCCTGCCGGTGTCTCCGGTTCGTCGGCGTACTCGTCGACCAGTCGACGGAATTCGAGCTCGATAAAGAGGTCGCGGATGTTCGCGCGATCGGGCTCGGCTACGCGCAGGTCGTCGAGCCCGACAGGCAACTCGAGCTCAGTGTGAATTGTCGCGAGGTGCTTGGACAGAATCGCCTGGTCGGCGAACTCGGCCAGGTTGCGGCCGTACTTGAACCGGGTCAGCTCCGCGGCGTGGTCGATGGCGCCCTCGACCGAGCCGTACGTCTGGATCAACTCGCGGGCGCGCTTGGGGCCGATGCCGGGCACGCCAGGGATGTTGTCGACGCTGTCGCCCATCAGGCCGAGCAGGTCGGCCATCTGACTCGGCATCACCCCGTACTTCCTTTCGACCTCTGCCGTGTCGTAGAGAAGGGTCTGGGTACGGTCGCTCCGTAGCCGTACATGGTCGTCGACGAGCTGCAGGAGGTCCTTGTCCTCGGAGGCGATCACGGTGCGGATACCCGCGGCGGATGCCGTCTTGGCGAGGGTGCCGATTACGTCGTCCGCCTCGTAGCGGTCGAGTTGGACCATCGCGATACCCATGGCCTCGATGACCTTGCGTACCCACGGAAGCTGGGCGCGCAGGTCGTCGGGCATCGGCGTTCGATTGGCCTTGTACTCCTCGTATTCCTCGTGCCGGATCGTCTTTCCGCCGGGATCGAACACCACCGCAATATAGTCGGGCTTTTCCTCGTGCAGGAGCCTGCGCAACATGGTGGTGAACCCATACGTGGCGTTCGTCTGAACTCCTTGCGCCGTCGAGAGTTCCGGCAGTGCGTGATAGGCGCGGTGTATCTGGTTGTAAGCATCCACCAGGCACAATTTCTTACTGGCCATTGGGTCTGCTCCGTACATGACTGGCGGGGGTTGGCCGGGTTAGAATACTGCGGAGTCGATCTCGCTGGGTCGGCCAGCCGGTTCTAGGCGATTCTGGGTAACAGTGCTCGGTTGACCCCCGCCTGATCGCAGTGATAGCTTGCGTGCAACTACCCCTGAGCGGAGCCTCATCAGGTCATTACCGATGCCTAGTACAAAGCGCATCGGGGCGACCGCGACGATATTCACACTTTTCGTCGCTACGTTCGCCCCATCGGTACAAGCACAGGTGCCTGTGTCGCGCACGATTGCGCCTGACACGACACTGTCCGGAGTGGTGCAGGATACGCGCGGCCTGCCCTTGCTGGGTGCCTTCGTAGCCGTTATCGCACTGGGTGCCGATGAGCCGTCGGCCGTCGTCGTTACGGATGGCCGTGGAGCGTTCAGCGTAGGCAATCTGCCGCAGGGTGTTTATTCGCTGCTGGTCGGGAGTCTCGGTTTTGCCGGCACCGTGCTGCAGGGCATCAACGTTCCGACGACGATCCCGGTGACGCTGCAACTCGAGCCGGAGCAGGAGCGCAGCCTGGCGTCCTTCGACGCGCCCCTAGATCTTGGCTATGCGCTGCGTACGTCCAAGCGCGACGTCTTGCGGCAGACCGACACGACCCTCGTGACCGACGACGGCGAAGCGGCGGTCATGCCGTCGGCGCCTGTAAGTGACGGCACCGTCCGGCCCGCGATTGCGATGGGCGGCGAAGTCAGGCTCTGGAGCTTCGCCAATGTCGGCAACAGCGAGACCGTTGGCGTCACTACGCTTGATCTCAATGGCAGCCACATGTGGAACCTGCGCGCTCACGTCGGCAACCAGGGTTCGGTCTGGGCCGCGAGTAACCTGGAACGCGACCTCGGTGGTGGCCATGATCTGCGCGTCGGCTTCGGCTACGTTGGTGGCGGTTTCCAGTTTGCGCTGCCGGAACCGATGGACGCCCAAGGGAGTTGGATCGGCCGGTTGCAGGTAGAGGACACGTGGCAGGTGGCCGATCCCCTGCAGGTCCGTTACGGAGTCCGCTACGAGCACCACAATTATCTCGGCGATACCGAGATGGTCTCACCCGCTTTTGAACTGACTTTCACTGTGGTCAACAACACCCGTCTTACGACGGGTGTTTCCATGAATACGACGGGTCTGGGGTTGGCTGAGGACAATGGCTTCGAGGTCATGACGGTCCTGAATAAGGCCAACATTCAGATCAACGATGCAGCCCGGGTCGTTCCCGAGCGCGCGCTGCGCTACCACTTCGGCGTAGAGCAGAGGATCGGTGGAGCGGCCGTCAGCGTGCGCGCCTACTACGACGACGTTACCGACGAACTCCTCGGCGTATATCTCGAAGGCGCGAACGGGCAGCACAACTACCTGTTCTTCAACGTGGGCGACACAGGAGCTCGCGGCGTCGAGTTGGGCGTTGCCGGGAAGATCGTCGAGGCTGTGTCGGGCCAGGTCACCTACGCGTTCCGCGACCGTGCGACCGGTTATGGCTGGCGTGCTCTCCCGGTGGTCGGCACCGGTGGCGGCGCGGCATCAATGGACCAGCTGGCGCGGCAGACGCACGAGGTCAACGCTACGGTTGCCGCGCAGATCCCGACTGCCCTCACATTCGTGGAAGCCACCTACAACTGGCGCTACGGCATGCTGGCGGTTCGCGACGGTGCAGCGCGCCCGGACATAGGGCGCTTCGACTTCCGAGTACGGCAACCGCTACCGTTCCACGGGCGGCGCACCGAGTGGTCAGCCATGTTGCAGGTGCGTAATTTACTGGGTCAGGAGTACGAAGGTTTGTACAACGTTTCGCTCGCCGAGTTGGTGGGCCTGACCCGCGGGATCGCGGGCGGCTTGGCGGTGCGGTTCTAGGAGCTACGAGTTTTTTGGGTCGCGGGGCGCGACAGCCAGAGAGGATTGAGCGGCGAGGGAGGATTCCCTCGCTTTTTTCGTTTTAATATTATCCAATATAATGGATCTTGATATCCAACACGTTGGATATCGGACTGTCAAGTTTTGTCAGTTCGGTGGCCAGGTCCTATCAAATCAGCGGTTTAGGAGAGTTCGAAAGATCCGCCACCTTGGTACGACTCTTGCGTAAATAGGATACGGGTTGCCGTCTGTCCGGCAGCCAAGAAAACTCGGTAGAACGAAGATGACTCACAACGAACAACGCATGGACACGCTGCATGTGGCAGGGCTGATTGCCTTGGCCGGCGCCTTGCTGTTCTTGGGCGTCATCTCGTTCACCAACCAGTTGAGCTGGCGCGAGCCCACTGACGGAGTCGTCTGGGAGCAGCAGGGAGAGGACATCGTCGCGGCCAGCGTGGAATCGGAGGGCCCCGGCGCCGCTGCCGGTATTCGCAGCGGCGACGTGCTCGTGCTCGTCGACGGGCAGCCGCCGATCGATCCCGAAGTGGTCGAGGTGATGTTGTTCGCGCGCGACGTGGACGAACGGATGCATCTGACGATCGACCGGGCCGGGCGCGAGTCCGAGATCGATCTGGTTGTTAGCGGCGTCGACGAGATCGATGTCAGCGCAACTCTGTACCTCGCGTTCGTTGGACTCGCGTTTCTGATCGCTGGCGTCTTCGCGGTGCTGCGCAACCCCGAGGGCCCGAGCCGCCGCTTCCTCGTTCTCGCCGTCGCTTTCTACGCGTTGTTCGCGTTATCGCCCACGACACGCCTTACCGATCCGTGGCATGGCGTGATCTTCTGGCTCGACCAGATCGCCCGCGACCTGGCTCCCGCCCTGTTCCTCTATTTCGCACTCACCTTCCCGAAGCCGAAGCCGGAGATCGAAGAGGCGCGTCGCCCGATCATGATGGCGGTCTTCGGCCCGGGTCTGGCGTTGCTCGCGCTCAACGTCTTTGCCCAGTACGGCGCCCATCGTTTCGGCATGGGCCAGTTGGCCGCCCAGCGTCTATTCGAGGCCGGGGCGCGCCTGGAACTCGTGTACTTCGCCGCCGCCATCGCGCTCGGTATCCTGGCTTTCGCCCACACCATCGCCAGGACGACGAATGCTGTGGAGCGGATGCGGCTCAAGTGGCTCGTCGGGGGTGTTGCGGTGGGCTTCTTCCCGCTGATCGCGTTCTACGTGCCGATGAAGCTGCTGGGTATTGCGTACGCGCCGCTCGTCAACCTGCTGGTTCTGCCATTGCTGCTCGTGCCGCTCTCGTTTGCGTATGCGGCGGTCGGCTTCCGGTTGTGGGATGTCGAGGTGATTCTCAAGGGTGCCATTACCTACGCGATCACGATCGTGCTGGCCCTGGGCGTGTACTTCAGCACCCAGTGGCTCCTCGCCAGCACACTGAGCCCCGACGACAATCTGGTGCAGACGGCAGCGCTGATCGCCACGTTGATCGTGGCGCTCGGATTCGCTCCTCTGCGCGACAAGATGCTCGATCTGGCCGACCGCCTCTACTACCGCGACTCCTATCGTGGGCGGCGCACACTCATGGACTTCGGCCGCGAGCTGAACAGCGAGACGGACCTGGCGAACGTCGTCAATCTTCTCGTTCAGCGGGTACGCGAGACCATGCGCGTTGGCCGCGTCGCGGTCCTGCTCCGCCTCGAAGATAGCGACGATCTGCGCATCGTTCCGCCCGACGGCCACCTGTCGGCCGGACGCGCGCTGTCCTCGAACTTCTCGCAATTCGTGGCCGGAGCCCTGGTCAAACGCCCGTACCTGTACATCGACGATCTCGACGCGATGCTCGAAGAGTATCCTGCCGATCGCGAAGTTCTCGAGACAGAGGATCTCGCCTACTTCCTGCCGCTCGACGTGAAGGGCGACATCATCGGTGTGCTGGCCATCGGCCGCCGGCTGTCCGGCGATTTTCTTTCCACCGATGACCTCAAGGTACTGCAGCCGCTGGCCGCCCACCTGGCTCTCGCTGTGGACAACGCGCTGTTGTACCGCGAAGTCCAGCGCCGCGCCGGTGAGTTGGAGCAGCTCAAGGAATACAGCGAGAACATCGTCGAGAGCATCACCGCGGGCGTCATGGTTCTCGATGCTGGCGGCCACGTGCAGTCGTGGAATCGTGCGCTTGCCGACCTGTATGGCATCGAGCCGGAGGCGGCGGCGGGGCACACGGCGTACGAACTGTTCCCAGCCGACTTCTGCAAGGTGCTGGGCGAGGCCAGCGAGAAGGTGCTGCGCGGGTTCGAGCCGCTGACTTCCGTGTACCGGATTCCGCTGCGCACTCCCGACGGCGACGACCGCGTGGTCACGATATCGGTAGCCCCGCTCGTCGGCGAAGAGGGCAATGAGGGGACGGTTGTCATCATCGATGACGTGACCGAGCGCACCGAAATGGAGTCGCAGTTGCGTCAGGCCGAGAAGCTCACCTCGGTGGGGCTGCTCGCGGCCGGCGTCGCGCACGAGGTGAACACGCCACTGGCTGGGATCTCGGCTTACGTACAGATGCTCCAGCGCAAGCTGCCCGACACTGACCCACGCGGGGCGATACTCGAGAAGATCGAGAAACAGACCTTCCGCGCGTCCCGGATCGTGAACAGTCTGCTCAACTTCTCGCGTCAGGAGACAGGCGACTTCCGTCGACTCGACCTGAACAACGTGGTCGACGAGACGCTCGCGCTGGCGGAGATTCAGCTACGCAAGAAACAGATCGCGGTGGATACCATGCTCGACGAGGACGTCCCCGTGCACGGCGATCCCATCAAGTTGCAGCAGGTACTGATGAACCTCCTGCTGAACGCCCGCGACGCCATGCCGCAAGGCGGGGCGCTCAGCATCAGCACGATCCGACAGAACGGCAGCGCCATCCTGCAGGTCCGCGATAGCGGCACGGGGATCGATGCGGAGACCATCGACAAGGTCTACGACCCGTTCTTCACCACCAAAGGGATCGGCAAGGGAACAGGGTTAGGGCTGTCCGTGTCCTACGGCATCATCCAGGAACATCACGGTTCGATCACCGTCGACAGCGTTCCCGGCGAGGGCACCGTCTTTCGGATCAGCCTGCCGGCGGTTACCGATACGCAGGCAGCCGCAAGCTAGCGGCTTCCACGCAGAAACCTCCCCCACGGGCCGTTAGCCGCGTTGGTTGGCTTCGGCGATGAGAGAACATTTGGCGAACACTAAGACCATTCTCGTTGTTGATGACGAGTCGATCATGCGGGAGACGCTCTCCGACTTCTTGCACGACGAGGGCTTTCAGGTAGACGTCGCTTCCTCCGGCGAGGAGGGGCTCGAATTGGCCAAGGCGAAGCCCTACGACTGCGCCATCGTTGACCTGATGATGCCGGGCATGGATGGCATCCAGACCACGCGGGCGCTGAAAGAGCACGACAGCACGCTGCCGGTCATCATGATCACGGCCTATGCATCGGTGGAATCGGCCGTCGAAGCGATGAAGCAGGGCGCCCACGAGTACATCACCAAGCCGTTCAAGATCGACGAGGTGCTGCTCGTAATCGAGAACGCGATCCGCCGGCGGGAGCTCGAACTCGAGGTCCGGAGCCTGCGCAAGGCGCTGCGCGAGAAGTACCGCTTCGAGAACATCATCGGCAAGAATCGCCGCATGCAGGAGGTCTACAACCTCATCTCGCAGGCGGCTCCGTCGCGTTCGACGATCCTGATTCTCGGCGACAGCGGCACGGGCAAGGAGCTGGTGGCCAAGGCGATACACGCCAACAGCACGCGCGCCGACAAGGCCTTCGTCACGGTCAACTCTGGCGCGATGTCATCGGAGCTTCTCGAGAGCAATCTATTCGGCCACGAGAAGGGTTCGTTCACAGGCGCGGTGAGCACGAAGAAAGGACTGTTCGAGGTAGCCGATGGCGGCACGATCTTCCTCGATGAGATCGCCAACGTCGCCCTCGAGGTCCAGGCGAAGCTGCTGCGCGTCATCCAGGAACGCGAGTTCATGCGCGTCGGTGGCCTGGAGAACATCAAGACGGACGTTCGCATCATCTCGGCTACCAACGTCGACCTGCGCCGCAAGGTTGCCGAAGGCGAGTTCCGCGAAGATCTCTACTACCGCCTCAACGTGATCACCATCGCGATTCCGCCACTGGCCGATCGCGCCGACGACATCCCTCTACTGACCCAGCACTTCCTCGACAAGTACGCGGAGGAGAACGGCCGTGAGGGCCTGGTGATGGCCGAGGAGGCCGTCGACGTGCTCAAGGCGTACCACTGGCCGGGTAACGTCCGCGAGCTGGAAAACGCCGTAGAACGCGCTGTGGTCCTCGCCCCGATCGACGGCCATATCGGCGCTGCCCTGGTACGTGAGTACATCGACCCCGAGCCTCTGGACGGCGCGGCGCTCCCGAACCCGATGCTGGGCACGGCGCCACTGCGTGGCATGGTCGAAGAATTCGAGAAACGACTGATCCTGCGCGCTCTCGAACAGACGGACTGGGTGCAAAAGGAAGCTGCGGCGCTGCTCGACGTGAAGCCGACGACGTTGAACGAGAAGATCAAGCGTTATGGCATCCGCGCGGTGGTCAAAGAACACGCGTAGTTGGAGGGAGAGGGGGCGGGCGCACACTCCTCTCCTGAAACGGTCACCGCTTGTTGGGGTGTTCCG
>JAJCXT010000116.1 GCA_029263295.1 Acidobacteriota bacterium
TCACCGGGTACCCGGCGACGGTGGCAGTCGATCCGTCGACGGGGGCGATTTCCTCGTGGACCGGTGTGCTGGATGATGCCGAGCATCAGGCTCTCCTGGCGTGGGCAGCCTCCCAACCAGCCAACGTGTCTTCCTGAGGAGAACCGCGGTGTGAATCCCGACTCGTTGCATCCGGGTGAGCTGGAGCTGGCGCACTACCTGCGTGGGACGCTGCCGCGCGGGCACGCCTCAGCGGTGTTTGCGCACTCGGTGCTCTGTGGACTGTGCCAGCGACGGATCGAGGCGCTGCTGGCCAACGGTCCGCTGGCGCTGCTGCCAAGTGGTCTGCAGCGGGCAGACGAGCCGCCTCCCTAGCGGGCCGTGGCAGAAAGACATCGACTTTCTTGCCACGGCCTGCTACGGGAGACTCGCCCGGCGCACCGGCAGCTTGCCGGCTGTCGAGGCTGGTTCTAAGGTAGCTACGGGTGGCCGCCTTCTCCGGTCCCCGAGAACCCAGCCCCTCGGAGGAATTACGTGAGCAGCGCCGACGCAATCCTGCGCCAGAAAGTCCACGAAGGGAGCCTGATCGAGTCCGTCG
Organism: Acidobacteriota bacterium; assembly: GCA_029263295.1. GTDB lineage: Bacteria > Acidobacteriota > UBA890 > UBA890 > WLXD01 > WLXD01. The sequence goes on from JAJCXT010000116.1 coordinate 578, forward strand.
ATGAAATGACGGACGAGTACAAGCGCGAACTTCGGCACATCGTCACCGTCTCCGGCGACACCGAGTTGCTCAGCGCTCCGGCCTACTACTACGCCGCGCGCAAGGCTCCTTCAGTCAACGCGATGATCTCCGCGATGGCCATCATTCAGGATGAGCTGGGCCACGCCCACATCGCCTACCGGATACTCGAAGAACTCGGCGTTGATCGCGAATGGCTGATGTACGAGCGCGAGCCGCACGAGTTCCGCTATCCGTATGCATTCGACATCCCGCTGGACAGCTGGGTCGAACTCTGCGTGGCGAACGCTCTCTACGATCAGGCCGGCTACACCTTGCTCGGCGATGTCTTCGCAAACACTTCGTACGGCCCATGGAAGCGAGGCCTCGTAAAGGTGAGCAAGGAGGAGACGTTCCATCTGCTCCACGGCCGCCGATGGATGAAGAGGATCATCGACAGCGGCGACGAGGGTCGCCAGCTCGTACAGGATGCTGTCGATTGGATGTTCCCCCTCACGGTCGAGTGGTTCGGACTGCCTGACAAGCTCAAGACGCACAGCAGCCAGCTCGATTACAAGATGAAGGGACTATCCAACGATCAGCTTCGTCAGGTCTGGATGGGGGAGGTCGTTCCGTTCTGCGAGAGCGTCGGGCTCAAGGTCCCGGCCCATCGCAACGCGGACGACACGGCGTACGAACTCGAATACGACTTGCCGCTTCAGTTCGACGCCATTGCAAAGGTATGGCTGTGGGACGAGCACATCACCTGGGAGCAGGTGGTGACCCGCTGGAAGGGCAGGGGGCCGCGCAACGAGGGCATGATCGAGCAGATCCAGCGGTCGCGCGGCGACTTCAGCTGGATGTTCAAGGATCTCTGATGCCGACCCCCGAGGGCGGCTGCGGCGGGCCGGCAGATCGGTCGCGCGCCATGCCGGCGGCGGACGTCGCCAGCAAGATCCGACCGGAGACGGCCGCACTGTGGGAAGCGCTTCGCGATGTGCTCGACCCGGAGATTCCGGTGAATGTTGTGGACCTCGGCCTCGTGTGCGATATCCGGCGCGTAGGCGGAACGGTCGACGTCGACGTGACGTTCACGTCCACCGCTTGTCCGGCGGTCACGATCATCAAGGAAGACATTCAGCAACGGCTCCTCCGAGAGCCCGATGTTGAAACCGTTACCGTCGAGGAGACGTGGGAAGTCAACTGGACCGCGTCCCGGATCTCGGGCTGTGGCCGCGATGAGATGAAGCGATACGGCATCACCCTCTGAGTCGGCGGAGAACTTCCGCCGGCATGTCTACTACGGGCTGGCAGCAGATGAATAAGCAACTCTACGAGGTCTTCGCCCGGCACAAGCGGGAGGATCCGCTGGGCCATATCGGTACGGTGGGCGCCACTAGCGAGGTGTTCGCTCGGGTCTATGCCCGCAACACGTACGACGAAGAGAACTGGGCCGAACTCGTGCTGGTGCCGCGCAGCGCCATGATCCCGGTGCTCGACCTGGAACTGCTCCTCGACCCACAGAGCTAACACGGACTGCTAGGACGAGAACGATGTACGAAAGCACGGACGATCTTTCCGCGGAGCTTCGTCAGGATCTGGCGGACTGGCTCCTGACGATTGCCGACAGCAAGAGCATTCTGGGGCTTCGGTACGCCGAGTGGTCGACGGGCGCTCCCGAACTCGAGGCGGACGTGACGATCTCGGCGATGGCCCAGTATGAGATGGGTCACGCGCGGTTGCTGCTCGGTGTGCTCAGCAAGATGGAGGAGGATCCCCGCACCGAAGCGCGCTCCACCGACATGGCGCCGTGGCGCAACATGGCCTCGCTCGACCGTCCTGCGCCCAGCTGGATAGAAGTCGTTGTTCTCAACGGCCTGGTCGACGCCCTGCTGACGGTGAATCTCGAGGCGGCCATGAACGGTAACGTGGCGCAGGTGGCGAACCGGCTTCGCAAAGCTGTATCGGAGGAGGAGTACCACACGCTCCATGCGCAGGCGTGGTTCGAACGGATGTGGACCGCCCCGCCGGAGATCGTCGGGCGCTTCAGCGACGCGATTCGCACGACCTGGGCGGACTGCCTGGTCTGGTTCGGCCCGGTTGGCGCAGACAACAGCCTGGATAGGCTCGCGGCGGCCGGCATCCTGGACGGCGACGCGGCGACTTTGAGGCAGCGCTTCGTGACGATGACCATGCCGCTGATGGGGGATCTCGAGCTAGGAGTGGCGGCTGAAGGCGATGGTTGGCTGCTGGGCGCCGAGCCTGACCTGCAAGGCTGGGATCCTGCTTCCCGGCGCGTGAACTTGCCCGACTTCGACGAAGCGTCGTTCGCGATGCTGACGGGTGCACATGCCCGTGCGATGGGCGTGGAGGACTAACACCGTGGGAGAGGGGGCCGCGAAAGTGCTGGATTTCCCCGAGCGGGAAGGAGCAGCGAAACGGCACCGGCCGGTACTGCCGAGGAAGGCAATGCCCGATGTCGACTGCGCCTTTTGCGGCAGTTCCGAGACCGAGCCGATCTCGGTGTACGGCTGCCACATGTTGACGTCGCAGTACCTGTGCCGCAGCTGCAAATCTACCTTCGATCGGGTCCGCGACGACTGACGCGAGCCCCCTGATAGGTCGCAACTGTCGGTGTCGCTGGCGCCCCATCCCTGTATGATCGGCCCATGAAAGCAATCACCTTTGCAGGCTTCCGCGAGGTCGAGTACACGACGGTCGAGGATCCTCGGATCGAGCAGCCGGGCGACGTGATCGTGCGGGTCGCGGCCGCGGGGATCTGCGGCTCCGATCTGCATCCCTATCACGAGCGCGAAGAGGGCCTCGATTACGAGACCGTGATGGGCCACGAGTTCGTCGGTGAGGTCGTGGAAGTTGGCGCCGATGTGGCCAAGATCAAGGTTGGCGACCACGTCTACTGTCCGTTCTCGACGAACTGCGGCGAGTGCTACTACTGCCGCGTCGGCCTGACCAGTCGCTGCGAGCGTGGCCAGCTGTTCGGTTGGGTAGGGATGGGCGAGGGGCTCCATGGCTGCCAGGCCGAGGCCGTTCGGGTTCCGCTCGCCGACGCCACCCTGGCCGTGATCCCCGACGGCGTGACCCAGGAACAGGCGCTGCTGCTCGGCGATGTCGCCGCGACGGGCTATTTCTGTGCCGAACAGGCGGGAATCCATCCGGAAGGCATTTACGCCGTCGTCGGCTGTGGCCCCGTTGGGATCATGGCGATTGTCGGGGCCCGGCACCTGGGCGCCGAGATGGTTTACGCGGTGGACACTGTCCCCGAACGTCTGGAACTGGCGCGCCAGGCTGGTGCGGTGCCGATTGACTTCAGAAGCGAGGACCCCGTGATCGCACTGCATGAAGCCGCCGAGGGCAGGGGAGCGGACGCCGTGATGGAGGCAGTCGGGAGCTTTGCCTCGCACCGATCGGCGATCGAACTGGTTCGGCCCGGCGGGACGGTCTCGTCCGTCGGCGTGCATACTGAAACCGAGTTCGCCTTCACTCCCGCGGAGGCCTACGACAAGAACCTCACGTACAGGGTGGGCCGCTGCCCGGCGCGTGCGTACATGGAACGACTCGCGCCCTTCGTGCGTGATGGGCAGCTCGACATCACTTCGGTGATCTCTCACCGCTTCCCGCTCGATCAGGGGCCCGATGCCTATCGGCTGTTCGATGAGAAGCGCGACAAGTGCACCAAGGTCCTGTTGACGCCGTGATCGGGCGGTTCGCGCGCCTGGCCCTTGCCGCGACGTGCCTTGTGCCTGCCTGCGGTGCACCTGCTCGGACGGATACGCCCGCGCTCGATCTGGAGGCCGCGGTCGCTATTCGAAAGCAGGCGCTGGCCGCCGTGTCCGGAGAGGTGCCGTCGCCCGACGTCAGCAGCGCGCTGCGCGGCCGTTATGTGAGTCACGAGGGCGGAGAGGTGATCGAGTTGTTCGGGGCTGAGGGAGGACTCGCCCTGCGCATGGAGGGTGTTGCGGCTGCACCTGTGCGCTCCGAGGATGGATCGCTGGGCGTCTGGATCGCCGGCAACGAGGGCCTGGTCGTTGAGCCGATCGACTCGAGTGGTGACGAGGTGATCTTCAGAGGCCGATCGTGGCGACGCGATCTCGGATCCCGGCCGGCCGCGCCCGACAGCGGCATCGAAAATGTGCTCGGCCGCTATCAGCAGGACGGCGGTGGGGGCACGTTGATCGTTGATGTCCTCGAGTGGGAGGGGGCCCTGTGGCTCCAGGTGAACGATGTCGTTCTGCTGCGCCTGGAGTACGTGGAGGGAGAGACGGCTGTCCTGGGCAGTTTCATGGGAATCGAACTGGAAGTGGGCTGGTTCGAGGTGTGGGGGGATGGACCCGAGACCCTGGCCGTCAGGGCCCTGAACTCGAACACCCGTACCCTGTTCTTTCAGACGTACGGAGTCCAGCGAGGGCCGACGTTCAAGATCGAGCCCGTGATGCCGGTCGAGGAGTTGCGCCAGGCGGCGATGGCGGCGAGCCCGCCGGCGGAGGAGGGCTCGTTGCGCGATCCTGACCTGGTGGAGTTGGTCACGGTGGAGCCAAGCATCCGGCTCGATGTCCGCTATGCCACAACGAACAACTTCATGGAAGCGGTGTTCTACGAACAGCCGCGGGCCTTCATGCAGCGCCCGGCCGCGGAGGCGCTGGCGCGCGTACAGAGCCGCCTGGCAGAACGAGGCTTCGGGCTGCTCGTGTACGACGCGTATCGTCCGTGGTTCGCGACCAAGATGTTTTGGGACGCGACGCCAGCCGATCAGAAGCAGTTCGTTGCCGACCCCGCCAACGGCTCGCGCCACAATCGTGGCTGTGCCGTGGACCTGACTCTTGTCGATCTGGCCACCGGTGAGCCGGTAGATATGACGGGTGGGTACGACGAGTTCACCGAACGCTCCTACCCCTTCTATCCGGGAGGCACCGATCGTCAGCGCTGGCATCGCGAATTGCTGCGGAGCGCGATGGAGGCGGAACGTTTCGCCGTGTATGAGTACGAGTGGTGGCACTTCGACTTCCACCAGTGGGCCGAGTATCCAATTCTCGATCGCAGTTTCGATTCCCTGGACGACGCCGAATGAATGACAAGCGCGCGCACCCGCTCTTCAGCGGATTGATGGCCGCCGCCCACACTCCCTTCAATGCCGCCGGGCGCCTCGACGCGAACGTCATCGGCGAGCAGTACAAGTTGTTCCTGGAATCCGGTGTCGACGGAGCGTTCCTCTGCGGCACGGCAGGCGAGGGGCACTCGCTCAGTTGCGGCGAGCGCCGCACGGTGCTGGACGCCTGGGTGGGGGTGAGCGAGGGCAAGTACCCCGTGATCGCGCACGTAGGACACGCGAGCATCCGCGATGCCGTGCGGCTGGCCGAGCATGCGGCCAATGCCGGCGCGTGGGCGATTGCCGCCATGGCGCCGATCTACTACAAGCCGCAAACGCTTGAAGAACTCGTGGAGTACCTCGCGGCCATTGCCGCCGCCGCGCCCGACTTGCCCATCTATTTCTACGATGCTCCCGACTTCAACGGCGTGCGATTTCCCACCGAGCAGGTGCTCGAGTGGGGAAGACTCCGCATCCCGACGTTGCAGGGTGCGAAGTTCACGTCCACCGACCTGCGCACCTTCGCCCGCTGCCAGCGCCTGGACCCGCCCTTCAACATGTTGATTGGCTACGAAGAGACCTGGATGCCCGCAATCACGCTGGGCGCGCGCGGGGCCATCGGTTCGACGCTCAACTTCGCCGCTCCCGTCTATCGGCGTGTGTATGAGGCGATGGAGATCGGCGACCTGGCCACAGCGCAGGAGGAGCATGCGAAGGCCCTGGATCTCACTGAGGTGCTGGACCGCTTCGGCATGGTGCGTGCCAGTAAGGCCATCATGGCGCTGATGGGGGTCGACTGCGGCGACGTGCGACTGCCGCTGAGGCCATTCCATGACGGCGAGATGCAGGATCTGTATGAGCTCGTGCGCGACATGGACGTATTCGCGCGGCCGCTGGCAACCCCGGCAGAACTCGGACGCTAATCCGACGGGCGGTCGGCAAGCTCTCGGATGATCGGACTTGTGCATGCGCCTAGCTCTGCGTATATTGCGCATATACGCAATTTACGCATAGGTGCTACATGGCCGCTACGACAACGAAGAACCAGAGCAACCTGAAGCAGATCGACTTCCTCGTTCTGGCCGTCCTGCAGAACGGACCACTGCATGGCTACGGCATCGTGCAGCGACTCGAAGAGATGACCGAGGGCGCAGTGGCCCTTCGCCCGGGTGACGTTTACCGGGTGCTGTACCGGATGCAGCGAGCGAACCTGCTCGCGCCCTCCGGCGAGGCGGAGACCCCGACCGGCCGCCGGGCCAACTACGCCATTACCTCCGCGGGCGAGCGCGTTCTGTCCAGCCAGGCAGAGATCCTCGCTGGAGTCGCAGCCACAGTGCTCGCCAACGAGGGGCAAGAACATGTCGGCTAAGGTGCGGACCGCGGACGGCTGGATGCTTCGGTGTGCCCTGCTCGCCTTCCCGCGGCGGTTCAGGCGCAGCCTGGCGACAGATCTCGTCGCGCTCTATGAAGACTTCGACGCCAATGGACGGCAGCGCTCACGGCTCAGCATGAACTGGGACCTGTTCCGCAACGGCCTTGCCGCGCGTCTCGACGATACTCGGCGTTCAATCGGCGGCGGTGCTCCCGATTCGCCGCCAGCATCGGAGGGGCCGCGAGGTCTCGGCTCGCTCCTGGGTGATTTCGTGTTCGGCTTGCGGATTCTCCGCAAGAGTCCGGTATTCACGCTGGTTGCGGTGGGCTCGCTGGCGATCGGGATCGGTGCCAACACCGCGGTGTTCACCGTGCTCGATGCCACGATTCTCAGGGTGCTGCCGGTGCAGAATCCTGAGGAGTTGGTCGTTCTGCACATGGCAGGCGCACGTGACGATTGGCCCGACATCAGCCAGAGCGGCTGGATGCTGACCAACGATCAGGGGCACAACGAGGGCTCTTCGTTCTCGTATCCCATGTACGAACGCCTGCGCGCCGCAGACACTCCGTTTCGCGACGTGACGGCGTTCGCTCGACTGTACCGAATCAATGTCCGGGCCCGCGGCGGCGCCGAGCTCGCGGCAGGTCAGGTGGTTGCTGGCAATTACTACAGTTTCTTGGGCTTGCGCCCGTACCGAGGACGGCTGCTGACCGAGAGCGACGATCAACCGGGCGCCGTTCCAGTGGCGGTGCTCTCGTATGCGTACTGGCAAACGAGGTTTGGCGGCCTCGATGAGGCTGTCGGCAGCGAGATCTTCGTCAATGGCACGTCGTTCGCAGTAGCGGGCGTCAGTCCCCCTGGATTCGGCGGTGCGCTGCAGCTCGGAACCGTGCCGGCGGTGACGCTGCCTCTCGCACATCAGGCGCCGGTGATGCGCGATGAAGAACTCCTGGGGAGAGGCGATTACTGGTGGCTCCACACGATGGGGCGTCTGCGCGACGGAGCGACGCTGGATCAGGCGCAGTCCGCGGCCGCATTGATCTTCGCCCAGAGTTTGGAGGCCGATCTCGATGTTGCTGATAGCAAGATGTACATCACGGCGCTGCCCGGCGCCCGCGGTATGACCGAGGCGCGTAGTCAGGTGGTGGAACCGCTGACGACGGTCGCGGTCGTGGTCGTGGCCGTGCTGCTCATCGCCTGTGTCAATCTGGCGAATCTACTCGTGGCCCGAGCGAGTTCACGGGCGCGCGAGATTGCCCTGCGGTTGTCGTTGGGGGCCAGCCGGTGGCGTGTGACGCGGCAGTTGTTGTCAGAGAGCCTGCTGCTGGCGTTCCTCGGTGCCGCGCTGGGAGTCGTCTTCGCTATCGGTTTGCGCGATCTTCTCCTGCCCGTTCTCGACCTTCAGGGCGCGGAACTCGGTCTTGAGCTGAACTGGCGCGCGGTGGCGTTCACGGGCCTCGCAGCCAGCTTGACCGGATTGTTCTTCGGCATCGTGCCCGCGTTGCGAGCGACCGGAGTGGATCTGACGCCGGCGCTGAAGGACGAGCCGCTGCGGCAGGGCGCCCGCCGCTTCGGACTCGCCCGTGCGCTGCTCGTGGTGCAGGTGGCGCTGTCGCTTGGCCTGCTGATCGTGGCCGGGCTGTTTGCAGGTTCCTTCGCAGCGCTAGAGGGGGAAGCCACGGGGTTCGACGGTGACCACGTTCTGACCATGAGCGTCGATCCGCGTTCGAGTGGATATGAGGGCCAGGATCTCATCAACTACTACGACGAGGCGTTGCGCCGGCTCCACCGGGTGCCCGGTGTAGTTGCCGCCGGCGTGGCTTCGCACGTACCCGCCAGCGGGTCGACGACGCGTACTTCCATGCGCGTGGAGGGCTACGAGCCAGCTGAAGACGAGCGCGTGAACACGTACCTCAACGTGGTCGACGATGGGTTTTTCACCAGCTTCGACATCGTGGCGCGTCAAGGCAGAGTGTTCGACGCGACGGACGGGCCGGACTCGCCGTTGGTGGTGGTCGTCAATCGGCAACTGGTCGACACGTACCTGCCGGGGGCCAACCCACTGGGTCGTCACATCGGTTTCGGCCGAGGTGAGAACGCGATCGAGTTCGAGATTGTCGGTGTGGTTGATGACATCAAGTACCAGAACCTCAGCGACGATCCGCTGGCGGCCGTCCACGTGCTGTACGACCAGATTCCAGGAGGTATTGGCGCGCAGACCTTCACGTTGAGGGCCGCGGGCAGGCCCGAAGATCTGGTTGCCGAGGCGCGCGCCGCGCTACGCGAGCTGGACTCCGACGTGTCGATGCGGAGGATCGATACACATGCCGACGTCGTGCGAGACAACGTCGTTGTCGCGCGCACGTTCGCGCAGTTGTCGATCGGGCTCAGTGCAGTTGCGTTGCTGCTGTCGTGTATCGGCCTTTACGGGATTCTGTCGTACAGCGTGGCCCATCGGACGCGCGAGATCGGTGTGCGCATGGCCCTCGGCGCTCGCAGTAGCGACGTCATCGGCCTGGTGATGCGCGAGATGCGCACGGTCGTGGTCGGCGGCGCTGTCGGGCTCCTGGTCGCCTACTTCGCGGTGCGCGGACTGGAGAGCCAGCTGTATGGGCTCAACCCGACGGAGCCCCGGGTCATGGCCGGCGCCGCCTTTCTTCTGCTGGCCGTGGCGGCACTGGCGGCCTTCATGCCGGCGCGCCGCGCGGCTGCGCTCGATCCTGTGGAGGCGCTTCGTAGCGAGTAGCAGCGGGCGGGCGCGCCAACTGCGCCGGGCACTCGCGTTTGCGTCTCGGCCTCCGACGCGGTACAGAAGCGGCAGTTCATCGTCTCTTCACCGGAGTCTGCAGATGTCGATTCGCCGGCTGCTCGTTGTTCCGCTGTTGTTCCTCATCGTCGCCAGCGTCACGCCGGCTGCGGCTCAGCAGGATTCAGGTTTCCGCCAGGATCGACCGTTCGGAACGTTGCAGGAGCAGGCGGAGCTACAGCAGCGATGGCTGGAGGAGCGCCTCGAGGTCAACCTACCGGCGGTCATGCGAGAGCAGGGCGTCGACATGTGGGTCGTCCCGATGCGGGAATACAACGAGGACCCGGTCTTCCGCGCCTTGGTGTCGGCAACGAGTTTTGCAGCGCGCCGGCGCACGATCTACGTGTTCTTCGATCGTGGCGAGGAACTCGGCGTCGAGCGGCTGGCCCTGGGCGGCGGATCCATGGGTGGGCTGTACGAGGCCTACAGGGCTTCACAAGCTACCGAACAGGTAGGCGTGCAGGCGGAACTCTGGGGCAGCCAGCAATGGCTCTTGCTGGCCGACCTGATCCGCGATCGGGATCCGCAGGTGATAGCGGTGAACGCCCACGCGGAGCACAACTTTGCCGACGGCCTGACCGCGGCGGAATGGGAGCAGATGCGCGACGCGATCGGTGAGGAGTACGCGTCGCGCGTGGTCCGCAATCCGCGCATCGCGATCGACTACCTGGCGCTTCGCGTGCCGGCGATGACGCCGGCGTACCGCAAGATGCAGACGTACGTGCACCAGATCATCGCGACGGCATTCTCGAACGCGGTCATCACGCCGGGCGTCACCACTACCGACGAAGTGGTGTGGTGGATGCGCCAACGCGTACACGATCTCGGATTCGGCACATGGTTCCAGCCGTCCGTGAGCGTTCAGCGCCAGGGCGTGCCAAGCAACGAGATGCCGCCAAACCCGGTGATCGAGCGGGGCGATCTGCTGCACACCGATTTCGGCATCTACGTCATGCGGATGGCGACGGATACCCAGCACATGGGCTACGTGTTGCGCGAGGGCGAGTTCTCCGCGCCAGAGGGGCTGCAGGTCGCGCTGACGAATGCCAATCGGTTGCAGGACATTCTTCTCGAAGAGATGGTCCCCGGTCGCACGGGCAACGAGGTGTTGTACGAGACGCTCGAGGCGATGAAAGCCGAAGGTCTCGACGGCACGATGTACACACATCCCATCGGAGACCACGGGCATGGCGCCGGTCCGCTGATTGGCATGTGGGACTACCAGGAGGGCGTGCCGGGCCGTGGCGACGTGCCGGTGCTGAAGAACATGTGGTTCTCTACCGAGCTGCAGGTCACGACGGCCATCCCCGAATGGGGGGGGCAACGCGTGCGCATGATGCTCGAGGAAGAGGCCGAGGTGACGGCCATGGGCGAAAGGCGCTGGTCGTTGCGTCGGCAAGCCGAGTTGCACCTGATCCACTAGCGGCCCGCGGTAGAAGTCTGATGGACCGCATTCCGACGAGTTGTGGGCAGAGGCACGGCATGCGGAGGCGACGGTGAAGCTGGCCAGGGGCCGGATTTTGGTGCTGATGCTCGGGGTCATGGCGGCCGGCTGCGCCCGGCCGGGCGATCGGTGGGTCGCCGCGTCGATTGACCAGGAGTTCGTGCGCGTTCCCGCTGGCAGCTTCCGTATGGGTAGCCCGCACGACGAGTTGGGGAGGGAGGAGCAGGAGATTCAGCACGAAGTCGTTCTGTCGCGGCCCTTCTATCTGGCCGTCACCGAAGTAACCCAGGTGCAGTGGGGCAAGGTGATGGGGACGAATCCGAGTCGGTTCGCCGACTGTCCGGACTGCCCAGTGGAGGAGGTCAGCGCTCATCAGATCGAGGCGTTCCTTGGGCGGGTGAGCGAACTCGAGGGAGTAGGCCTGCGGCTGCCGACCGAGGCGGAGTGGGAGTACGCCTGTCGTGCTGGTACGGAGACGGTCTTCGGTATCGGAGATGAAGTGGATACCGATCGCGCCAATTACGACGGCCATTACCCCCTTGCCGGTCAGCCGGTCGGTGAATTCCGCGAGCACACGACGCCGGTTGCCAGCTTTCCCGCCAACCCGTGGGGGCTGTTCGACATGAACGGCAACGTCTGGGAGTGGACCGCGGATCAGCACTGCGAGTACCCTGCGGGCCAGGTCACAGATCCGCTGGGGGCCTGCGCCACCGAGTTGCGGGTGATTCGCGGTGGAAGTTGGGTTTTCGGCGCGGACAGTGCCCGCTGCGCGCTCCGCTACACACACCGACCGCAGGACGTTGGCTCGAGTCTGGGATTTCGTCTGGTGCGCGAGTTCACTTCGGAGGAAGAGATCGAATGAAAGGTCTGTCGAGTGATGTCCGTGGGGTGGTGCTGGGAACGCTGATCATGGCCGCGGTCAGTACCTTCGCGGATGCGTTCTGGGCGGCCGCTTTGCCGGAGCACAGGGCGGTCTATGGGCTAGTCCACGGAGGCTTGCTGTTCGGCGTGTTCGGCCTCGCGCTAGCCTGGCTGGTGGGGGCATCGCGAGTCATCCCTTGGGGCATCGTGGGTGTCCTGGTCGGTGCGTTCGCGGCAGTCATCTTCTACGGCCTGTTCCCGTTCGTCGGGATCGTTGCGATGCTCGTCGCATGGATGGGTTTGTGGCTCGCCTTCGCCCAGGTCGCCGAACGGGCGGCTGCCAGCCCGGAAGGCGGCGCACGCCCGATACTGCGTGGCGTCGTGGCGGCGGTCTTGTCAGGGATCGGCTTCTGGGCGATTTCCGGCATCTGGCTCGGGCCGCACGATCCGGGAATGCTCTACTGGCGCAACTTCGCGTCCTGGTGTGTCGCGTTCGCACCGGGCTTCCTGGCCCTGCTTGGGGGACGCCCTGAACCGCAGCGCTAGCCGCGGCCGCGGAAGTCGGGCCTGTCGTTAACCGGAGTCGGCTGGCGTTTTTTGTCTATTGATGGCCTAATTCCTTCTCCGCCAAGCTGCCCAACGGTGCCCAGCGCCGCTCGAACTCGTTCGGAGGTCTCAATGCCCGCAGTCCCGACCCCTCACTCGCGTAGGTCGGCCGCCTTTCGTGGTCTGCTCGTCGCCGTGATCGCCATGGCCACCGTGATACCCGCTGTAGGCGCACAGGAAGAGAGCGACGTGCTCGATCCGGACGCCTATTTTTCCACCATGCGCTGGCGCAATATCGGTCCGACGCGCGGTGGACGTTCGGTCGCGGTGGCTGGGGTCGTGCAGGACCCGCAGACCTACTATTTCGGCAGCACCGGCGGCGGGCTCTGGAAGACATCGGACGCCGGCACCACCTGGGACAACGTTTCCGACGGCTTCTTCAAGACGGGCTCGGTCGGCGCCATCGCGGTAGCGGAGTCCGACCCCAACGTGATCTACGTGGGCATGGGAGAGCACGCGGTGCGCGGCGTCATGACCACGCATGGCGACGGGGTCTACAAGTCCACAGACGCTGGCGCGACGTGGACCCACATGGGGCTCGCCGCAACGCGGGTGATTTCGCGTATTCGCGTGCATCCGAAGAACCCGGACCTGGTCTACGTGGCGGCGCAGGGGGCGACCCACGGGTGGACCGAGGATCGCGGTATCTACCGGTCCGAAGACGGTGGTTCCACCTGGGAGAAGGTGCACTTCGTGTCCGAGCAAGCCGGAGCGGCTGATCTGTCCATGGACATGAACAACCCGCGGATCTTGTACGCGGCCTATTGGCAGCACATTCGTCGCCCGTGGGTGGTGGAGTCGGGCGGTCCCGACAGTGGTATCTGGAAGTCGAAGGACGGCGGCGACACGTGGACCGAGCTGTCGACCGGCCTGCCGGAAACCATGGGCAAGATCGGGGTCGACGTCTCTCGCGCCAACCCCGACCGCGTCTACGCGATCGTCGAAGCCGAATACGGCGACGGGGGCCTCTATCGATCGGATGACGGTGGCCAGTCGTGGGCCCACCTGAGCGACGACCGCAGTATCCAGACTCGTTCCTGGTACTACATGGAGGTCTTCGCGGATCCGCAGGACGAGAACACCGTCGTGGTGCTCAACGCGCCTTTCATGCGCTCGATCGATGGCGGCCGTACGTTCCAGTTCGTCGGCGTTCCCCACGGCGACAACCATGATCTCTGGGTGAACCCGACGAACAACCAGATCATGGTCAACGCCAACGATGGCGGCGCGAACGTCAGTTTCAATGCCGGCACCAGCTGGTCCACCCAGCGGAACCAGCCCACGGCGCAATTCTACCGTGTGATCGCGGACGAGCAGTTTCCGTATCACGTGTATGGCGGCCAGCAGGACAACTCGGCTGTCGGGATCGTCAGCGCGGCGCCCGGCGTGATCGGCTGGAGCGACTTCTACAGCGTCTCGGGATGCGAGAGCGCGTATCTGGCGTTCGACGATCCGAAGATGCCTCGCTACGTCTATGGAACCTGCATCGAGGGCGACATCGACGTATGGGATCGCGAGAGCGGCGAGCGTAAGCCGATCCGCGCCTACCCGGAGTTCAGCCTAGGTGTGAATCCGATCGACCAGAAATTCCGGTTCAACTGGAACAATCCGGTCGTCGGTTCGCCGCACGGGGTGGGAGTCATCTACCAGGCTGGTAACGCCCTGTTCCGCACGGACGACCGCGGCCAGTCATGGGCGCAGATATCGCCGGACCTGACCCGGAATGACGAGGAGAAGCAGCTGATCGGCGGAGGCCCGTTCACCAACGAGAACGCCGGTGGCGAGGTTTACAACACGATCTTCTATGTCACCGAGTCGCCGCTGCAGGCAGGACTGATCTGGACCGCCACCGACGACGGGCTGGTGAAGTTGAGCCGTGACGCTGGCGCCACCTGGGACGACGTCACTCCGGAAGCCGTGCAACAGATGGGTCGCGGCGGGGAATCCCCCGGGGAGGCGCTGATCAATTCAATCGAGGCCTCGCCGCACGATCCGGGCACCGCATATGTCGCGGTGAGTCGCTACAAGTTCAACGACCTGACGCCACACTTCTTCAGGACCACGGACTACGGCGACACGTGGACGCGGATCGTCGAGGGGATCGCCGACGAGCACTGGGCGCGGGTGATTCGGGAGGATCCGGAGCGATCCGGCCTGCTCTACGCGGGTACGGAGAACGGGATGTATGTCTCGTTCGACGGTGGCGATCAGTGGCACTCGTGGCAGCTCAACTTGCCCACCGTGCCGGTAACCGATCTGTTCGTGCATCCCTCTGGCGACCTTATCGCCTCGACCCAGGGCCGTGCGTTCTGGATTCTCGATGATCTGACGCCGCTGCGGCAGCTGACGGCGGACGACATGGAGGCACCGACTCTGCTGCGGCCACGCGACACCGTGATGGTCACCTGGAGCGGCGGCTTCGGCCCCGGCCCGGGCGGTGGCGGCGGTAGCTTCCCCGGCCAGAACCCTCCCGCGGGCGTGCAGGTCTTCTTCCACATGCCGGCACCCGATCAAGATGAAGAGGCGGTCACAGACGATACCGAAGCCGGTAGCGATGCGGACGAGCCGGTGGTGACGATGCGCGTGCTCGACGCCGCTGGCAACGCTGTGCGCGTCATGTCGAGCGACACCGATGCTGTCGAAGGCGCAGAGGCTCTAAACGTCCGGCCGGGCCTGAACCGAGTTGCCTGGGACTTTCGCCACTCCGCAGTGGAAGAGGTCGAAGACATCGCCGTGTTCGGTTCCTTCGGGGGGCGCGAGGTGCCTCCCGGTGAGTACACCATCGAACTCACAGTTGGTGAACAGCCGTTCTCGCAGCCGGTCATGCTGAAAGCTGCGCCGTGGCGCACCGCCACGGCGGCCGACTATCAGGCGCAGGATGCGTTCGTCGCCGAGATCCATGAACTGCTCGGCGCCATGAGCGCCGATGTCAACCGTCTGAACGGCGTGCGAGCACAGGTCGAGGCGCTGGGCGCACGCGCCGCCGATATCGATGGGGCAGACGACCTGCGCGAAGCGTGCGAGGATCTGTCGGCGAGCCTGGAGGCGTGGGACGCGGAGATCGTTGCGCGCCAGACGCATAACTTCCAGGACATCATCAATTTCGAAAACAAGTTGCTCTCCCAGGTGATCGCGCTGGTGGGCGCGGTAGACGGCACGGAGCCGCCTGTCACGGCGGGTGCCCGTGAGCGCCTGGCTGATCTGAACGCAGCCTGGGCTGGTCACGCGGCACGCGTGGCAGAATTCGAGTCCGATATCGAGTCGATCAACGCGATGGTGCGCGCCGCCGGAATGGGCGGAATCGTGGTGCCGTCGAGCGAGGAGTAGGACGATGGAGTCGGGTCAAGACAACAGGGTCGGGAAACTGACAAAGCTCGCGCTCGTCGCGATCTTGGGCGCCGCGCTCGTTTTTCTCAGCGGCGGCCTGCTCGAGAACATGGCGGGTGCAACGACAGCCGCCGAACCCGCGCCTCAGGAATTCGATCCGGAAGGACGGTTGGCCGAACTAGGCATCGAGTTGTACGAGCCGCCGCCGCCGGTCGCCAACTATGTCAAAGCCGTACAGACCGGCGACCTCGTGTTCCTTGCCGGGCACGGCCCGACAAAACTGGATGGTTCCGGGTATCTGACGGGCCAGGTGGGAACCGATCTGACGATCGATGAAGGTTACGACGCGGCGCGGCTCGTCGGGATCGCGCTACTGTCTTCGCTGAAAGCGGAGATCGGCGATCTCTCGCGAGTGAAGCGCATCGTGCGAGTCTTCGGCATGGTCAATGCACCGGCGGGTTTCACCCAGCAGCCGGAGGTCATCAACGGGGCATCGGATCTGCTCGTCGAGGTTTTCGGCGAGCGCGGCAAGCATGCGCGCGCGGCTGTGGGTATGGGCTCGCTGCCGCGTAATATCGCTGTCGAGATCGAGATGGTCGTAGAAATCGAGTAATCGCCCGATCGGGTCAGGTGTGCTGATGCGTATATGCCGGGGCTGGGGTGCACCTGTCCTCGCGGCAATTGTGATCAGCGGCACGTCGGGCTGTTCCCCGGAGCCGAGCCCGTACCTCGACCTGATCGAGTCGGAGGCGTTAGGTAACCGTTCTTCGCTGCCTGCCGAGGTCGACTTCGGGACCGAATCGGCGCGCTCTCTCCTGGACCAGGGGTGGAGTACTCAGGAAGAGCGTTGGGCGGGCGGGTCGACGTTTGCCTGGGCGACGTCCGTTGCCAGCACGATACGGTTCCGTTCGTTTGGCGCCGATGTGCGGGCTTTGCGTTTTCGTTGCCGCGCGTCTGAGAGCCCCGATGATTCCCCCCAGACGGTCACCCTCCTGCTGAACGGCACCAACCTCGGTATCGTGGAGCTGAGTCCCGGATTTCAGGTCTATCGCGTCGAGTTGCCGGATGGAGCATTGTTCGCCGGTGATAACGAACTCGAGTTTCGTTATGCATACCTGAGCGAGCGCCAGCCGGACGACTCGCGCGCGCGCGCGGTGGCATGGGATTGGCTCCGTTTCGCGCCGACTCCCGAAGCACGCTCGGACCCGCCGTCCGCCGCGGAGGGCGGACTCTTCCTGCCGATCGAAACACGTCTCGACTACTACTACGACCTCCGCGAAGACACTTCCCTGCGACTCGAAGCAGACGCGGGCATCAACCATCCTCGCGCCAAGCTTCTGGTCGAGGCGATCGGCGAGCGAGTGGGATCAGTCAGTGCCGAGATTAGTGGTGAGGAGCTCGCAACCGGGCTGGATCTCACGATGCCGCACGGGCCGGTCCGCGTTTCGTTGCGTGTTCTCTCCGACCCGGGCAATCGCGGTGTGGTGCTGCGTCGCGCTGTCATGCAGGCGCCAGACGCTGGACGCATCGCTGCCGCCAAGCCACCGCCGCCCAACGACTTCGCGGCCAGTGACGAGGCTCCCAATATCATCGTGTACCTGGTTGATACGCTCCGCGCTGATCACCTTGGCGTCTACGGGTACGAGAAGCCGACGTCGCCAGCGCTGGATGCGATGGCAGAGGAGGGGGCGGTCTTCGAGCGGGCGTTCGCGCAGTCCAGCTGGACCCGGACCTCCGTAGCGTCGCTCATGACGGGCCTGAGCCCGAACGTCCACGGTGTTCTGGGCCGGGATGATTCGATGCCGGCGGAGGCGATCACACTGCAGGGGTTGCTGAGTGACCTCGGCTATCAGACCTACGCTGCAGTAACGAACGGCAACGTCTCGCAGGCGTTCGGGCTCAACAGTGGATTCGATGTGTTTCGCTATCTCGCCGAGCAACCGCCCGCGGTCAATCCCGAGGTGCACCAGCTGTCCGATGACGTGAACGACGAGTTTCTGGGGTGGCTGGATCAGCGCGATTCGGCGCGCCCCTTCTTCGCGTACCTTCACACCAGTGATCCGCACGCGCCATACACGCCGAGGACGCCCCATCTCGAGAGCTTCCTCGGCCAGGGGCCGCGCACGGGAGTGGTGTGGCCACGGTTGGCGAAGGCCTTTGCGGAGCGTCGTGACTCCGTTACGGCAGCGGCGCTTCGAGACGAACTCGTGACGCTGTACGATGCCGAGATCGCGTTCAACGACAAGCAGTTCGGACTCCTGCTCGATGCACTCGGACAGCGCGGGCTCGCCGACCGGACGATCGTCGTGTTCACCTCGGATCATGGCGAGGAGTTTCTGGACCACGGGGACTACGGGCACGGCCGGGTCCTTTACCGCGAGCTCATCCAGATTCCGCTGGTGATCCGGTTGCCAACCGCAGTGGGAGCGGGGACCAGACCGAGGGCGACGGCACAGCTGACGGATCTTCTACCCACGCTGATCCAGTTGGCGGGAGGACAGGCTCCATCCTGGGCGCAGGGTCGTAGCCTCGTTCCGGCGCTGCACGACGCGGGATGGGACGATGGCGCAGCGGCGCGCGCCTACCTGCAACTCGACACCCAGTCGTCGGCGAGCTATGTCCAAGGGGACTTCCATCTTCTGCGCCGGCCGATGAGTTCGAATCTCGGAGGCACCACGGTACTCCGTCTGTTCGATCTCGGGCAGGACTTCGCCGAGCAGACGAATCTGCACCATGCCCGCGACATACGGGCCGGGCTGCTCCTGGCCCAATGGCGGCAGCACGAGGCCGAAGATATGCCACTGCTTAATGCTGGTACGGCCGAAGTCGATGAGGAGCTCGCGGCGAGGCTTCGCGATCTCGGCTATATCCGCTAGGATCCCGGCGCGTTGGTCGGCACGGCCCTGACCTCCAGCTGCGGGAAGCGGTTGGCGGGTGGTCCGGCCCGCACCCTCGCGCTGCTGCTCGACTCGTGCTCCGGAACCGAGCCGGCGGCGGCGCCCCGCACGCCCACGAGGGCGTAGCGGCGCAGATCGGCCGCCGAGATCTGCTCGCCCGCGCCGAGTCCCTTGAGCGAAGAGACGAATCGCTCCAGTGCGCGCGCACCGTGCCCAGCTTCCAGATTGCCGCTCGCCACCGCGACGACAGTGCCGTCGGGCACCGAGAGCAGGTATTCGGTGGCGTCCAGGAGTCCGGCCTCATCCGTGTTGAAACGGCGGTACGCGGCGATCCGGGCCCCATCGGCATCGAGTTCGACGCACAGGACGGAGCTACGGGGACTGTGAATGACACGCCAACCTTCATTCAGCACCACCCGCAATTGGTGGGCACGGACGTTCACGACGACGTTCGCACGCAACGTCGCGGCAGTGCTTCCCAGAGACCGATCCCATCGCGGGGTTGCGACGAAGTCGAAGTGCAGGTCAAACGCGCCGTCCACGCGTGCATCGGTCGTCCGCGGCACCGGGACGGCAACTCTGTCCCAGTTCCGCGTGAGGGAGTGTCTGCCGACGACGCGGTCGCCCCAGACGAACTCGACTTCCATTGGGCGTCGCCGGGAGCTCCGGACGTCCATGTTGAGCGGCCGCTCGAACAGGTCCTCGCTGCTGGCCACACGAAGCGCCACGCTGCTGCCAATGCGCGGCAGTTGGCGCCACTCGTAGACGTGAGTGTTACCGGCCGACGACACGTGTCGAATCTGATCAGACCGCGCGGCCGCAAGGAGATAGGCGTCGCGATCCTCCGAGTCCATGAGGGCTCCGTGCAACACCAGGTACTGAACGGGGCTGGTGCGGGCCAGCCGCTCGAAGAATTCTTCGGTCATCGGTTCCATTTCGGCCAGTTGTCGAAGGTCCTCGGTGGAGAACCCGCTGTACCCGTTCACCAGCGGTCGCCAGTGTCGCGTCGATCCGAGGAGAAACTGTGATGCTTCGGAAGGGCGTGGAGGCGGGAAGAGCGGGATGTGGATGACCGCGCCGTCGCCCGGCAGCGTGGCGAGATCCTCGTATACCTGCTCGTCCGGCGGCCAGGCGGCCACTGCTGGCAATGGTACCGGCCAGTACTCGAGAAAGATCAGGGCGATCATCCCCGCGACGGCCAGTCGAGATAGCCGGCACCGCTTCATCCAGTAGGCGGTGCCGATTCCAGCGGCGGCCGACAGGAATAGGCTGGAGATGAGTCCGAAGCGGCCGACTGCCCGGATACTCTGGTAGGGAATGAAAGCGAACAGCGCACGGAAGGGTCCGGGGCCAATCGGCACGCCCGCCAGAGACGGAGCCGGGCCCAGGGCCAGCAGATGCCCGATTCCTGCGATCGCCAGGCACAGCCCGAACAGTGGGATCAGGCGATCGGTGGCTGCCTGCGGCCGGGCGCATAGCGGCGCCACCGTCAGAGCGATACAGAAGACCACCGCCGGAGCAAAGAACGACAGGGTTGCCGTCGCCGCCGACCAGCCGGCAATCGAGGTCAGTACAACACCTGCATACAACGATCCAGCAACAAGCACCCCGCGCCTGGCGTATAGGTCGATCGGCCGGTGAGGGCGGCCGCCGGTCTGCCGTCCTCGACGTACGATGTGGAACGCGACGGCGCCTAGCAGGCACCAGATGACGAAGCCCGAGAAATGGTTCGCTTCCGTGTGCTGGAATCGCCGCATCAGTTCGAGGTGCGGTGCCCGGTTGATCCCCGACGGTGACAGGAAGCTGAGCGGACTCGCGGCGAAGCCTGCAGTGGAAGTGAGGGTTCTCGTCATCCCCTCGTCGGCCGCGGAAAGATACGGCAGGCTGACCGGTAGGGTGAGCGCCAGGAAGAGTCCGGACGCCAGAGCGAGATGCACGATCGTGAGGCGTACCTGGGGGCGCTCCTGCCACGCCAGCAAGACCAGTCCATACATCAGGAGCGCGGGCAGCATAAGCAGCGTCAGCTGTATTCCGGTCCAGTATTGCCACGCTAGGGAGAGGGTCGCGAATAGCAGGTATCGCGGTCGGCGAGTCTGGGCGTATCGGGTTGTGAACAGGAGCACCAGGGGGACCCAGTAGGCCGAAAGGAGTTGAATGTGGTGCAGGTGGTCGAGACGCGACGGGGCGAACGTCGCCGCGACACCGGCGACGATGCCCGCAGACGTGCTCTTCGTCAGGGCGCGGATCCAGAGAGCGACGCCAATGCCGAACAGGAAGAAGCTCGATAGGAGCAGCACGTTGTAGGCGAGGACCGGCTTGCCCAGCGCTACGAAGGGTGCGGCCAGCGGGGTGGAGCCGAGGAGGTTCTCGGACATGGCAAGCGCGTTGCTACGCGGATGGAAGATGTTCGCATCGAACACGTCGCCCGCAGAGGTGGCGAGCCCGTGAACTCCCCAAGCCAGGATCCACGCATTGAGTCGTGGATCTCCCGGACCCGTCAAGAGAGAGTCCGGCGCGGTCCACAGCGGGAAGGTGTAGACGAGGGTCAGAACGGCGAACACCGTAATCAGAAGGAGCCAGTTCGATCGCCTCAATGGGTCACCTGTTCCTAGGAGTCGCCGGTGTTGCGTCGCGACCAATGCCCGCCATGTTGCCGTCGAAACCGAGTGAATACTAGCAACACCGGCGCCGCCGTTCTCTCGACGGCGGGCGCGCGGTTGGGTAGTCTCCTCGCCTCGACACTCAGCGATCATTCGGAGAATAGCTATGCGTAGAGTTCCGCGTGCCGCCATTCTGGCTCTTGCCGTTCTGTTGTTCGTTCCAGTGGTGGGCACCGCGCAGCAGACCGCCAAACCCATTCTGCACGGCCGACACTGGGTGGCCATTACCGGCAAGCCCCTTGGCGCGACCGCCGGAGCGATGATCTTCCAGCAGGGGGGCAACGCGGTCGACGCGGCATGCGCGATGCTGGCGGCAACCTCGACGATGTGGGACACGCTCGGATGGGGCGGCGAAACGCAGGCGCCGATCTACGACCCGAACCAGAAGAAGGTCATCGGTATCAACGCGCTGGGTGTGGCGCCAACGGGCGCGACGCCCGAGTTCTTCAAGAACCAGGGTCTTGATTACCCGCCCGAGTACGGTCCCCAGGCGGCGGTTACCCCGGGCACGCCTGGCGGCCTGCTCGTGATGCTCGAGAACTACGGCACGATGAGCCTCGCGCAGGTTCTGGCGCCGGCGATCGAGATGGCGGACGGCTATCCCATCGAGGAGCAGGCGGTGCAG
>JAJCXT010000117.1 GCA_029263295.1 Acidobacteriota bacterium
TGGAGGACACTGTCTGTTTGCAGTTGCCACGTCGCGATCTGTGGGGACTGCTGGGCGAGCCGTCGTTCGTGCGCGGCATGCTCGCCGGCATGAGCGTGCGCATGATGGAGTTGACCAGCCGCCTGGCATCGCTGAGCGGACTCCCCGTAGAGGCGCGGCTCGCCCGGCTGTTGGCCAAGCTCGGCGCAGAAACCGGAGTGCCGCACGAGGGGGGCACGCTGATACCGGTGCGACTGACTCGCCAGGAACTGGCGGACCTCACCGGAACGACGGTCGAAACCTGCATCCGGATCATGAGCCGCTGGCGGAAGTCAGGTGCCGTGGAGACGCGTGACGACGGCTTCTGGTTGCCACCTGACTCGGACCTCCTGGACACGAATTCGCACGACTGAGCCACCGGGAAGCCACCGTTTGCTGAGCCCGACTTACCGCCCTTATGACGGACGTCATGGCCGATGGCCGCGTCGGTCGGCTAGCCTGATCCCATGGCTGAGCAAAGTCTCGATCGTGTCGACATGGCCGCCGCGGCACGCCACCACCACCGCCTGCGCGAGCTGGCGGAGGAGACCCGTGACGAGCAGGTCCAAGCGATTCTCGTCCTGGCCACCGCGGTCCTTCTGCACGGAGAACTCGAACCGGTCCACCTGGGTGAGGTCCTGCGCTTCGTCGACCCCGCGGTGGTCGACGAGCTCGCGAGCGAACACGCGAGTCTCGCCGAAGACGTCGCCTGCCTCGGCGAGCTGCGCGCCGACGAGCCGGACTCGGCAGACGCGTGTCTTCTGGCGGCGGCGATCAGGCGGAGGGTCCTGTCTCATCTGGAGCGCGACGAGCGCGTTCTTTACCAGCCGCTGCGGCGCCTGCGCGGCTGCTAGCGGCCGTGCCATTAGAAAACCCGCCCTGACATCATCAGAGCGGGTTCTTCAGTGCCGAGAGCGAGACTCGAACTCGCACGGGATTTCTCCCACATGGCCCTCAACCATGCGCGTCTGCCAATTCCGCCACCTCGGCCACTATCGTTCTGTCGAGCACCAACCCGACAATAGGCTACTGCTGCGAGCCGTCCTCGCCGCCTTCGGGTTCGGTCGACTGCTCCGCGCCATCACCCTCAGCACCGGACTGCTCCGCGCCATCACCGGAGACGTCCGTGCCGGAATCCGCGCCATCGTCACCTGCAGCCGCCGGCGGCAGGTCGCCGCCTGGAACCGTCTCGCCGGCAGGTGCTGTCACCGCCGCCGGATCATCGAGACCCTCGAGCAGCGACGAGCTGCCGCGACCGAAGATGCCGAGGCTCAGCGACGTGACCATGAAGATGACGGCCGCGCCTGTCGTGGCCTTGTGCAGCAACGTCGTCGTGCCGCGCACTCCGAGCGCCGTCTGACTGCCGCCGCCACCGAAGGCACCGGCAAGGTCCGCCGCCTGCGCAGACTGCAGCAGGACGACGAAGATCAGGAAAAGGCACGCAATTACGTGAACCGCTGTCAAAAGAAAAATCATAGAGGGAATCCTCTCGGGAGGATCGACCGGGCAGGATTCGGCGCCAGTCAGTTTCGCCAGAGCGCTGGGCGCCATTGAGAGACAGCTAATGTAACACTGCGCCTACCCGCCGGCTATCACACCGAGGCGCCGATTCCGGGTTAGCGAGCGGCGCCGGAAGCGCGCACGATCCCGGCAAACGAAGCAGCGTCGAGACTCGCACCGCCTACCAGAGCGCCGTCGATGTCTGGCTGCGCCATCAGTTCGGCAGCGTTGCCAGGCTTGACGCTACCCCCGTACTGAATGCGTATTGCCTGCGCGGTGGCGTCGTCGAAGCGATCCGCCAGCAACGCCCGGATTGATGCGTGCACCTCCTGGGCCTGCGCTGGAGTGGCCGTCAGGCCAGTACCAATGGCCCAGACGGGCTCGTAGGCCAGCACCATGCCCGCCGCCTGATCGGCAGGCACGCCGGCCAGGCCGGCCCGCAACTGGCGGCTGACAACCGACATGGTCTCGTTGGCCTCGCGCTCCTGCTGCGTCTCGCCGCAACACAGGTACGGCACCAGGTCGTGGGCGAGCGCCGTATTCACCTTGCGGCCAACCAGTTCATCATCCTCGCCGAATAACGCGCGGCGCTCCGAATGACCCAGGATCACGAAGTTCGTGCCGATGTCGGTGAGCATGACGGGCGAAATCTCGCCGGTAAACGCTCCCTCTTCTGACTCGTGCATGTTCTGTGCGCCAACACGAATCGCACTGCCGCGCAGTGCCTCAGCGGCGACGGCGAGCGCAGTGAAGGGGGGCGCGACAGCGACCTCGACGCCTTCGACATCGCTGACCGCCTGGTTCAACTCAGCCAGCAGCGTGCGCGTCGCGGACAACGTCTTGTGCATCTTCCAGTTGCCGGCAATCAGCGGAATTCGGCTCATCGGTCTTCAACTCCGTGCGGGTCACGATCGGTTAGAGCATCGACGCCCGGTAGGACGGCGCCAGAAAGCAGGTCGAGGGAAGCGCCGCCCCCGGTCGACACGTGGGACACCTGGTCAACGATACTGAACATCGCGGCCGCCGCCGCGGTATCGCCGCCACCAATCACCGTGAAAGCTGCCGGTCCCAAACCGGCCACGGCTGCGGCCACGGCCGCGGTGCCAGCCGCGAACGCGTCGGTCTCGAAGACCCCCATTGGGCCATTCCAAATCACGGTACGAGCATCGGCCACCACGGCGGCAAAGCGCGCCTGGCTCGCTGGGCCGATATCAAGAGCCATCTCGTCGTCGGCGACATCTCGGACAACGTGGGCGTCGGCAGGTTGGTCGATCGCGGGGGCCACAACGAGATCGTCCGGCAGGACCATCTCAACGCCCGCCGCCTTCGCCTCGACGAGCAGGCGACCTGCTTCCTCTATGGCATCCGCGGGCGCCAACGAGCGGCCGATCGGGCGACCCTGGGCCGCGAGGAAAGCGTTCGCCATCGCGCCGCCAATCACGATGCGATCGACGATCGGGAGCACATTGCCTATCAGATCCACCTTGTCGCTGACCTTGGCTCCGCCCAGGATCATCACGAACGGTTTCTGCGGATCCAGCAACGCCCGACTCAACGTTTCGACTTCACGTTCCAACAGCGCACCGGCGGCGGCCTCCGGCACGAGGCCGGCGACTCCCACCACGGAAGCGTGGGCTCGGTGCGCAACCCCGAAGGCGTCGCTGACATAGACATCGGCGAGTTCCGCCAGCTCGGCGGCGAAGCCCCGCGCGTTCGTCGTCTCCCCAGCGTGATAGCGCAGGTTCTCCAGCAACAGCACGTCACCAGGCTCGAGCGCGTTCACGAGGCCACGCACCTCAGGGCCGACAGAGTCCGGGGCCAGACCCACGTCCTGGCCCAGCAACTCGCCAAGCCGACGGGCAACGGGCGCCATCGTGAACCGCTCGTCGACCGATCCGCCCGGGCGGCCGCGGTGCGACATGAGGACGATGCGCGCACCTCTGCCAACGAGGTCTCGAATGGTCGGCAGTGCCGCCTCGATGCGATTGGCATCGGTGACTTCGCCGCCGGCTACCGGGACGTTGAAGTCGACGCGTACGAGTACGCGCCGGCCCTCAACCTGGACATCGTGGAACGTCAGCTTCCGCGCCAAGGCAACCGCAGACGGTGCCTTTGACTCGGGGCTGGCGTCGGCAGTGCTCATCGAGGCCGCGTTACAGGCGAGCGCCGATGTACTCGCACAGATCCTTGACCCGTGCCGAGTAGCCCATCTCGTTGTCGTACCAGGACATGATCTGAATGAGATCGTCCTCGACCACTTTGGTGAACTCGGAGTCCACGGTCGAGGAATTCTGGTTGCCGGTGTAGTCGACCGACACGAGTGGTTCGTCGCTGACTCCCAACACGCCGGCCATCGAGCCCGCGGCTGCCTCTCGCAGCTTCGCGTTCACCTCTTCGGCATTCGTCGCACGGCTAACCTTGGCCACAAGATCAACAACAGAGACATCGGGCGTGGGCACGCGGATCGCGAAGCCGTCGAGCTTGCCCTTGAGCGCCGGCAACACCAGCGCTACCGCCTTCGCGGCTCCGGTCGTCGTCGGAATCATAGATACGGCGGCCGAGCGCGCCCGGCGCAGATCCTTGTGCGGGGCATCGAGGATGCTCTGGTCGCTCGTGTACGCGTGGATGGTAGTCATCCAGCCCTTCTCGATGCCGAACTCCTCGTGCAACACCTTGGCTACAGGCGCCAGGCAGTTCGTCGTACAGGACGCGTTCGAGATGATGTGGTGCTCGGCGGAGTCGTAGTCACCCTGGTTGACGCCCAGGCAAACGGTGATGTCGGGATCGCCCGCCGGCGCCGAAATGATGACCTTCTTCGCGCCGGCCTGGAGGTGCTTGCTCGCCTGGTCCCGCTGGCGGAAGAAGCCGGTCGACTCGATCACGATATCCACCGCCAGTTCGCCCCACGGCAAGTTGGCAGGGTCACGCTCCGAGCACACCTGGATGCTGTCGTCGTCCACGTTCAGCACGCCGTCCGCGGCACTCACTTCGCCCTGGTAGCGACCGTGCACAGAGTCATACTGGAGTAGATGCGCGAGCGTGTCGGCATCGGCGAGGTCATTGATCGCGACGAAGTCGATATCAGCGTTGTCGCGCTTGGCGGCGCGCAGAACATTGCGGCCGATGCGGCCAAACCCATTGATCGCGACGCGGACAGACATGCGGAATCTCCTTGAGAGATCGAGCGGTAACAAAGAAAGGAGGCGGGGGCGACGAGAGCGGTCGCAACGGCCGCTTGGGCGGATTATCGAAGTGCCCGATGGGCCTGTCAAATCACCATGAGATTCGGCCCGCCTCAAGCGCCGAGAACGGTCTCCGGGGCCTATCTACGGCCAACGATGGACATCAAATGCACATCAAAACACAGTTTTGATCACTGAACGCCACACGATCTGCGAGGCGAATCCGATTTCTCCTTGACCGAGTGACGACCTCCTCTACAATTTTCAGTAGATCACAACTTAACCCGGTGGCATGGGCTGCGCCGGGCTCCGTTCTGACCGACACGAGCGATCTTTCCTTACCACCCCCTGCTCGGTCAGAACACAACGGAGGACAGGGGAACCGCAACGTAGGGCTCGCCCCCACTACATCCGGGGCTAGGTGTGCGCCAGGCACACGGTTCGCGTGCGACTGGGAGATAGAGACTATGAACAACCATCTACGCTGGGTAGCCATCGCCTCGATGGCAATCAACCTGCTCTTGCTGCAGGCGTTCGACAGTCAGTCCGACGAGTTCGCCGCGCTGCAGGCCGAATCTGAGACATACACCAGCACGATCGCGTTGCTCGAAGCCGAGGCCGAGTCCGCCCGCATCGAGATCGCCGTGCTCAATGTGCTCGATAGCCACCGCATGCGTGTTACACCGAAGGTCCGCCATGAAATCGCGGGCACCATTCTCCAGGCTGCAGATCGCTACGATCTGGCCCCCGAGCTGATCCTCGCGGTGATATTCACCGAGAGCAGTTTCAACCCGCACGCCGAGTCTGAGATGGGCGCTGTCGGCCTGATGCAGCTGATGCCGGCGACGGCGACACAGTTGGCCCGGGAACTCGAGATGGAGTGGAAGGGGCGCCAACTCCTTACCGATCCGGAGTCCAATATCCTCATGGGCAGCTTCTATCTGCGGAAACTGCTCCATCGCTTCGACGACTTGAACGTGGCCCTGGCCGCGTACAACGTCGGCCCGAATCGGCTGCACACGATCATGACCGAGGAAGACCGCGTGCCGCGCCTCTACGCAACCAAGGTGCAGGCCCTGACCGCGGCACTACGCGAAGAGTTCTTCTAGCAGGCTGCTAGCAGAGGCGACACGGTCGCATTCGATAAGCTCCTGCACCATGGAGCTGGTCTTGCTGCGTAGATTGGTCACCGAACTGCAACCCTTGCTGGTTGGCAGCCGGACGGACCGCGTCTACGCAGCGCCCCGCTACGACATCGTCGTGGCGGCGAATTCCGGGCGCAAACATCTGTGGATCTCTGTCGAACCAGAGGATCCTCACGTTTGCCTGCGGGACCTCCGCCCGAAGTCAGAACGGCATCCGCCGGCCTTCGCCATGGCGGCACGCAAGTGGTGTCGGGGCAGCCGTATCGAACGGCTAGAGCTCATCAACGATGATCGCGTGCTGCGCATCGAATGGCAGAGCGGCGGCGCGCTGATCGCGGAACTGGTCCCACGGCGGGCCACAGGGTTCGTCGTTGACAAGGAGGGTCACGTTGTTGCGGTCTGGAATCCACGGCGTGGTCGTCCCGGCGTGGGCGAGGTCTACTCGCCGCCAGAGCGTACTCGCAGAGCTACTGCCGCAGACGTGACGCCGGCCGCGTGGGCGGGAATGGCACCGTTAGACGATCGCGAACTACGGCGCGAACTCATGCGCACGATCGACTCGATGGTGCCGTCGGTCGCAGACGAGATCATCTTTCGCTGGCGCCGCGGCGACGGCGAACTCACCGACCTGGTGGGCCTCGAGGTCGAACGTGCCGCTACCGGTGGACCGACGACGTTGTACTCCGCAGAGCCTGTCGACCAGCTCCAGGGACCCGTGCAGGCAGCCGGGCTTCTTCTTTCTCCCTGCCCGCTCGAGCATCGCGGTGCTTCGCATAGCGTGTGCTTCGAAAGCGTCACCGTAGCCAGCCGGGAGTTCTACGACCTCCGTGCCCGATTGGAGCTCGAGCACCGAGTACGCATCGTGGTCGGGCGTGCGATCGACGAGCGGCACAAGCGTCTCGAGCGCAAACGTCGCGCGGTCGCCGACACCGGCGACGCGGAGGTACGTAGCGGCGAGCTGCGACGACGGGCCGACCTTCTGCTGGCCGCGCCAAACACCGCCGTTGTCGATGGAGTGGCTCGCGTGCCAGACGTCTACGGTGACGGCTCTCTCATCGCTGTGCGCGTAGATCCACAGATGGATCTAGCCGCCAATGCGCAGAAACTCTACCGACGAGCGCAGCGCATCGAGGGCGCCGCGCAGCAGGCCGCGGCCGGGATCGTCAAGATCGAGAGTGAACTGGGTGAACTCGACGCGCTCCGGCACGGCCTCGGCGCGATGCATGGACGCGAAGCGGTCAACGCGATGCTCGACCGCGCACTGCGAGCAGGACTGAGAGTCCCCCTAGAGCAGCTGCGCAACACCGAGGCCGGGACTGGTCACCTTGTGGCGGAGCGCTCGTCACAAGCCACGCCGAGCCTGCCAGGCATCATGGCTGTCACGACACCCAAGGGCCACGAGATCCTCGTTGGGCGCAGTGCGAGCAGCAACGACCGACTCACGCGTGAGGTTGCCGCCAAGCATGACTGGTGGCTGCATGCCGAGGGTCCCGGCTCCCACGTCGTTCTTCGTAATCCGCGCCGGCTAGAGCAGCCTCCGCCCGACGCCCTAGCGGCTGCGGCGGCACTGGCAGCATGGTTCAGCAAGGGGCGGGGCGCCGCCAAGGTCGAGGTTCACTGGACGCAGGCGCGCAGAGTCCGCAAGCCACGTGGCGCACCCGCGGGAGCCGTACTCATGGACGAGTTCCACAGCTTCGTGGTGCAGCCGCGAGCACCGGCGGAGATTGCCGCTGATACCGGCCTACCGGCTGACGGCTGACGGCCTGGCTAGGTAGAAGGCTGTAGCGGCTACTCGTCGGCGGGAACCGCGGGGGGCATACCCCCGGCTGGCGCAGGCGGAGCTGCCGGCCCACCAACCCACGGGCGGTTCGTGCCAAAGCGAGTCGCGAACACAGAGCCCAGTCCGACACATCCGGCCAGGAACCAGAACAGCGATCCGACCAACGGGAAGTAGTGCAGCAGCCCAAGCGCCACGCCGCCGACTACTACGAGCCCTATCTGCGATGCGTCCGCCTTGCCGAACACCGGCAACAACTTTTGACCGAGCACCTGGAACGTCGCCACCATGCCGAAGATGTAAGCGAGCGGCCACAGCAGCACCAGCGCCAGGAAGAACGGGATACCGATAATCAGGAAACACAGAATCAGCAGGACAACGAACAGCAGGCAAAGGGCGAAGAACCCTACGAAGCCGATGATCCCGAACCGGAAGGGCTCGCGAGCGATCGAATGCGCCGCTGAGGAGACCCTGTCGCCGGCCAAGGCCACCACGATCACCGCCAGCAGCAACCAGTAGACCAGCTGCGTGGTCCGGGTGACGACGTGGAAGGGCGACAGGCCCCACCAACGCCCCACCGACCATCCGCCCAGGCCGAGTCCGGGCATCCAATCGAGACCGGAAACGCCTACGTTGACGACCTCGCCTTCAACTCGCGCGCCCGGCGAGCGGTTAAGCGAGCCGCCCACGTTGATCAGATCGCCGCGAACGCGGGCATCGGGGCCGAGGCGCATGCTGCCGCCAACTACCACAACGTCGTTCGCCGTGCCGTTGACCGTCAGAGAGCCGCCGAGAACGACAACGTCGGCACGTGCCTCGCCGTCGATCCGAACGCTGCCACCCAGCATGACCAGCTCGTCACGCGAAACTTCACCGTCCTCGATAACCTGGCGTCCTCCCATGAGGAAACCGCCGTCACCAGAACGAACGGTGACGCAGCCGGCAGCCGTGCTCAGGATAATCAGGGCGGCAAACAGCCCCGCCAGTCGGTACCGACTCCCAGCGTGAGTGTGGTGGATGGTGTTCATGGCTTCGGTCCCGGTCAGTTGCGCCGCTGGTAGTTGAGTACCAGTCGGGTAAATGCGTAGTTCAGGCTTACGGTGAGAAGAAGTAGCGTCACTTGGATCATCCAGCCGGCGCCAGCCGCCAGCAGCGTGACCCGCCACAGCAGCTGCGCAACGGCCTCCAGCACAACAAAGCCCTGGCTGACGAAGTCCCGCAGCGTGGTGAACGCCCCGGCCGCCAGACCGGCCGCACTGCTGATCCCGACGGCCACTACGGCGCCCGGCTGTGCGTTCTGCAACGTGCCACTGCCAAGCATCCAGGTCACACCGCCGCCGAGGATGACCGCCAGCACGAGCGCTGCGGCCACTCCGTAACGCATCGCGGCACGCCAGGGGATGGCGTTGCCCGGGCGATGAACAGGATGCTGCGCCACGCGGCCCATGACCGCGTTGACAAAGTCCGCAGGAGGCACCACGTGCGCCAACGTATCGAGTCGTGTCAGAAATCGCTTCTCCGACTCCAGCGCCCGAGCACACGTGTCGCACTCCACCAGATGCTGCTCCATCGAGCGCACTGCATCTGGCGACAGCACACCATCGGCGTAGGCCGACAGCATGTCGCGATTCGGTTCGTGCCGGTTCATCTGCCTTCAGCTCCGGGTGTGGGGCCCGCAGAGCCCTCCGCAGAGCGCTCCAGGTTGCCCCTTAGCGCCTCACGTGCCCTGAAGATCCGCGTCTTCACCGTACCTAGTGGCAATTCTAGAGCTTCAGAGATCTCGTCATAAGACATCTCCGCCGCATGGCGCAAGACTAGTGGTTCTCTGTACTTGTCCGGCAGGTCGTAGATCGCCTGCTCGATCTCGCTGCGCGCCTCGCCCTCGAGGAACATCGCCTCTGGCCCGGGCGTGTCCGCAGCTACATCCCGCTGCATCTCGCCTTCACCCGTGGCCACCGGCGCGTCCAGCGAAACCATCGTCAGGCGCCGGCGCCTCAGTTCGTCGATCGAGGCATTCCGAGCGATGCGGAAGAGCCACGCGGTGAATGGATACTGCGGACGATAGCTGTCGAGGGCCGTGTAGGCCTTCAGAAAGACCTCCTGCGACAAATCGACGGCGTCGTCGTAGTTACCCATCATCCGCATCACGTAGCTCACTATCTTGCCCCTGTAGCGCTCGACCAGCTCGGCGTAGCGATGTTGCTCGCCGGCGAGAACCGCTTCCACGATCTCCTGGTCGGTGGCGCTCATCCGTTTCCTATGTACCGCTCTGAACTACGCTCTCACGGGGGAATAGTTTCGCCCGCGAGGGCCTGTAAATGCCTAATCCTGCAAGGCTAATCTGCATTTCGACGCTCAACGGCGGGTCGGGCGGGTCGATGCTACCATCCGGCCCCATGCACGACACCGAGGGTTGCATCGTAAAGGTCCGCGAGCGCATGGCAGCGGCGGCGAACCGAGTGGGGCGCGCGGCCGGCGAAGTGGAGCTTCTGGCGGTCAGTAAGACCCGTCCGGCCGAGGCCGTCCAGGCCGCGGTCGATGCCGGTGTGCGCGCCCTGGGCGAGAACCGTATCCAGGAGGCCGACGGCAAGATCCCGCTGGTACACGGAGCGCCGACCTGGCACCTCATCGGTGGGCTGCAGAGCAACAAAACCGGCAAGGCCGCTCGGCTTTTCGACGTCATTCACTCGGTCGATCGGCCCAAGTTGGTGCCGCGCCTCGACGAGGCGGCGGGCGCCGCGGGCCGTCGCTTGAAGATCTATGTGCAGGTCGAATTCGCTCGCACCGAGCTGACCGCCACCCAGATCAAGGCGCAAGCGCAGGACGTCGCCGCCCAGGTCGACGCCGCTGCGACGTTAGATCTCGCGGGCCTCATGACGCTCCCGCCTTTCGACCCGGACCCGGAGGCGGCGCGCCCCTGGTTTCGCAAGCTCCGTGCCATTCGCGACGATATCGAACGCGCCGGTGTCGTTGCGCCCGGGCTATCGATGGGCATGAGCAACGACTTCGAAGTCGCCATCGAGGAAGGCGCGACCATCGTGCGCGTCGGAACCACTATCTTCGGACCCAGATCCTGACCTTCGCACCAAGAAACCTTGACCCACGCCCCGCCCCGCGGGGCCGTTGTCAGAAAGTAGGCCCACGATGTTCGTCCTGAGCAATCTCATCGCCACCACGGCCACCATCCTCGACATGGCCTTGGGGCTGTACACGATTCTGATCTTCGCCCGGATTGTGCTCTCGTGGGTCAGCGCCGACCCGTACAACCCGATCGTGCAGATCCTGTATCAGACCACCGAGCCGGTGCTACGCCCAATCCGGCAACGCGTGGGGATCTACAGCGGCCTCGACCTGTCGCCGATGATCCTGCTACTGGTAATCGTCTTCCTGCGCGGCGTCCTAGTCCGCTCCCTCTTCGACCTAGCCGCCCGCATCTAAGGCGCTCCAGCAGCCGCTCGGACCGTTCTTCCCTGCGCCGTCCCCAGCTGCGCCGAGTCGTGGCCAGCCGCAAGGCGGCCCGACGCAGGCGATGCAGCGCATCGTCGAGGAGGGCCAACGCCGCGGATGGCCACGAATCGGCGCAGCTCCCTAGAAAGAGGGGCCCTCGTGGTCGGAGATGAATGTCCAGTCGTAGGTGTAGTCGAACGGCAATTCGATCGGGACCCGGTAAGCCACCTGGATCCGAATCGTCCTCGAGCGGCGCGTGATCCGGACGTTACGCGTGCTGATCGGCAGGCCAAGTTCCTCGGCCTTCCCCATGAGGTTGCGCAGGACCTCCGGATCTCCCAGCTTGCGACGACGGGCACCCGCGTAGACGACCTGCTCGCGCACCGTGTCATCAAACTGGTAGGCGGAAGCGCGGACCGGAATGAACTTCAGGCCGAGATAGACACCCGCCACGAGGACGAGAATCACCAGTAGCGAACCGACATTGGACTTGCCGCGCTCGTCTCGCCACAAGGCCAGATCACTATCCATGGCTTCCAACTTGTCCATCCTCACCTCTGCGCCCCCCGGGATCGTCAGCGAATCATCGTGAAGGTGCGGGCCCATCGCGTCTCGGTCAAGTAGTCCGGCAACGATCGCGCGAAGTCTGCCCAGCCCTCGGTCATCGATCCGCCGTACCGACTGAACGAAGGCACGTCGTACGACCAGTACACCATCACCGCCCGGCCCTTGACCAGGTGGCGAGGGACCGTCCCCCAATAGCGTGAGTCTCGGCTGTTGTCGCGATTGTCGCCCAGGCAGAAGTAGTGCCCCTCTGGCACATGAAACGGCCCGTAGTTGCGCCTGCCACCGAAGCCGGACGAGTAGTGGGCATAAGGCTCGTCGACCACCTCATCATTGACCTGCACGACACCATCCACCATCTCGATCTTGTCGCCGCCCACGGCCACGACACGCTTGATGAAGTCCTCATCGGGCTGCTCCGGGGCACGGAACACCACCACGTCACCCCGCTCAATCGGGCGCATCGGCACGAGCCAGCTATCTTCGCCACCGGCGCCAAACAGAAACTTGTTCACCACGATGTGATCGCCAACGAGCAAGTTCGGCTCCATCGATCCCGTCGGAATCTTGAACGCCTGAAAGACGAACGTCCGGATGAAGAGCGCAAGAATCGCGGCGATAAGAATCGACTCGACGTACTCGCGCAATGTGGATTTCTGCATCTGGTCACAGGCTGACGGGAGCGGACGGCAAGGGACCTATTGTACCAGCGGGGCCCCGGGCTCCGACGCAACGTATCGCACTAATGGCAAGTGCTGACCGCCGTTCAGCTTCCCAGCGGCCAGGTAGCGCGTGCTGCCAGCGCCAGCGGATCGGACTCACCCATGGCGATCCTGCGATGCCCGGCGCCGGCGATCATGGCGCCATTGTCCGTCGCCAGCGGCGGCGGTGACACAAAGAGCGGGATCCCCTGTCGGTCCGCGAGAGCGGCGAACCGCGTGCGCAGGTCGCGGTTGGCGGCAACGCCTCCACACAAAACGACGCCCTTGCTCGAGAACCTCGCGAGGGCGCGTTCGGTCGTCGCGGCGAGCATGTCGATTACGGCGGCCTGGAACGACGCCGCGATGTCGAGAATGCGCGGGTCGGTCGCGTCGCCCGGTTCGATCTTCTGCTCGATGGCGAGTCGCCGGACGGCCGCTTTCAGCCCCGAGAACGTGAAGTCGAGCCCCAGATCGGAGCGTGGCAACTGCCAGGCGAACGGATCCCCCTGAGGCGCGATCCGGTCGATGATCGGCCCTCCCGGGTATCCCAACTCCAGCAACTTCGCCACCTTGTCGAACGCCTCGCCTGCCGCGTCGTCGCGGGTTTGTCCCAGCGGCACGAACGTGTTGGCGGCTGTCACCCGGTACAGCGCCGTGTGCCCCCCAGAAACGACCAGCGCTGTAAGCGGGTAGCGCACCGGCTCCCCATCAGCCAGGGCGGGCATCAGCGCCCCGTGCACGTGCGCGGCCAGATGGTGAACTCCCACGTAGGGCAACCCGCATGCCTGCGCCAGCCCACGCCCGAAACACCACCCAGCTAGCAGCGCGCCGATCAGACCGGGCCCGCGTGTAACCGCCACACCATCCAGATCGTCGAGCGTCACGCCGGCGCGATCGAGCGCCGAGTCGAGCATCGCCGGCAGCACCTCGACATGCTTGCGTGCCGCGATCTCCGGAACTACTCCGCCAAAGCGCGCGTGCTCAGGTTGACTCGAAACCAGGTTGGCGAGGATCTGGTGGCCATCGCGGACCACCGCGATGCCAGTGTCATCGCAGGACGTCTCTATGCCTAGAACGATCACGCCGCTATCCGCCGGTGGCTGCCGCGCAGCGCACGCGGAGCGACTCCTCATAAGGCGCGATCGCCACTCCGGTCTCCGTGATGATCGCAGTCACGAGGCGGGCGGGCGTGATGTCGAACGCCGGGTAAGCGGCTGACACCCCAAGGGGAGCCATGCGCTCCTCGCCGATCACCAGAACTTCTTCGCCGTCGCGTTCCTCGATCGGAATCTCGTCGCCGGTCGACAACTCCAGATCGATCGTGCTCGTGGGCGCCGCCACGTAGAAGGGTATCCCGTGCTCGCGCGCGAGCACTGCGACCATGTAGGTACCGATCTTGTTCGCGACGTCACCATTCGCGGCTATCCGGTCGGCGCCCACCACAACCGCGTCCACCGCGCCCGTCTGCATCATGTGCCCGGACATGTTGTCAGTAATGACGGTGCAGGGGATCCCGTCGCGATGCAGCTCCCACGCTGTCAGCCTCGCTCCCTGCAAATAAGGACGTGTCTCGTCGGCGAGCACGCTCACCGACTTGCCGAGTTCGACTGCCGCGCGAACTACGCCGAGAGCGGTCCCATAGCCTGCCGTTGCCAGCGCCCCGGCATTGCAGTGGGTCAGCACGGTAACCTCGTCGCCCAACAGTTTCGCGCCGTGGTGCCCGAGGGCACGGTTGGCCTCGACGTCCGCCACCTGCATGGCCCGCGCCTCGTCGAGCAACATCACGCGCAGGCCAGAGACCGACGCCTCGGGCGTGGCCGTCACGAGCGCCCGCATGCGCCGCACCGCCCACGCGAGATTGACCGCCGTCGGCCGGGCGACCGCCATGCGCGCGCACAATTCGGCGAACCCCTCATCGAATTCAGGGCGGCTGTCGGGCAACTGCCCGGCGCCGAGGACAAGCCCGTAGGCCGCCGTGACACCAATAGCTGGCGCCCCTCGCACCACTAGATCGCGGATGGCTTCGATTACCTGCTGCGGTTCAGCGAGTTCCAGCCATTCCTCGTGCGCAGGCAACAGCCGCTGATCGAGTAGCCTCAGGGTGTTGTCTCGGAAGGCAATCGGTTGGATCATTGACCACGTCTCCAGTCGGCCGTCACGGCGTTGGTTGACGCCATTCTGGAACGCTAAGTACGATCTCTTCTCTCGCTCGGGTTTCAGCGCCGTGGCGCCGAACCGCCTCTCCCCTTCAGCCCTACCTCGGTATGTCCTGATGTCCTGGTTTCGTAAGCAGCGTCGCGCCAAGCGGCCCGTAGGTGATCGCGAACTCGACACGGCAGGTCTCTGGACCAAGTGCAACAACTGTCGGGAGATCGTCTACCGCAAGGAAATCTTGCGCAACGCCAGTGTGTGCCCGAAGTGCGGCTACCACTTTCGCATATCCGCAGTTGAACGGCTGACGTCCCTCTGCGACGAAGGCGCGTGGACAGAGTTCGACGCCGACCTCGCGCCGGTCGACCGGCTCCAATTCCGCGACCAGAAGCGTTACACCGAGCGGCTAGCGCAGTACCAGGAACGTACCGGGCTCAAGGACGCCATCATCACGGCCGATGCCAGGCTGCACGGCCTGGAGATCGTAATCGCGGTGATGGAGTACTCCTTCATGGGCGGCTCGATGGGGTCAGTGGTCGGCGAGAAGATTGCGCGCGCCGCGGAACGCGCCGGCGCCCGCGGAGTCCCCCTCATCGTCGTTTCATGCTCGGGCGGGGCGCGCATGCAGGAAGGCGCACAGTCGCTCATGCAGATGGCCAAAATCTCGGCTGCCCTGGCCCGCTTGCAGGCCGCCGGGGTCCCTTTCATCTCGGTTCTCACCGATCCCACGACCGGCGGCGTGACGGCGTCGTATGCGATGTTGGGCGACGTGAATATCGCCGAACCCCGAGCGTTGATCGGTTTCGCCGGACCACGGGTGATCGAGCAGACGATTCGCGAGAAACTGCCCGAGGGCTTCCAGCGGAGCGAGTTCCTGCTGGAGCACGGCATGCTGGACATGGTGGTCCCGCGGAGCGAGTTGAAAGCAACGTTGGCGATGACGCTGCGGCACCTCACGGGCAAGGCCACGACGCGAGTTGAACCAGCCGTCGCAGTGGAACAGGCGACATCCTGACTAGCCGGCCGCCACGCGAACGACTGCGACAGCTCGGGCCCGACGATGTTCGTCCAGGACTCGACAGAATCCGGGCGCTGCTCGAGCAGATGGGCAACCCGCAACTCGCGTACCCAACGGCTATCGTCGCCGGGACCAACGGCAAGGGCTCGACGGTGGCCATGCTCGCGGCAATCGCTCGCGCCGCCGGACTCCGCGTAGGCGCATACACGTCGCCACATCTGGTCGACCTGGAAGAGCGCTTCACCATCGACGGTCATCCGATCTCCCGCACGGGACTGGAGGCCCACCTGGACGCCGTTCTCACAGCGACGCAGGTGATGGTAGATAGCGGCCTCTTGCACGAACACCTGAGCTACTTCGAAACGCTCACCGCGGTCGCGTTCCGCTACTTCGCTGAAGCACGCGCCGACGTCGTGGTTCTCGAAGTGGGATTGGGAGGTCGCCTCGACGCGACCAACGTAACCGCGCCGAGGGTGGCGGTCATCACCCCCATTTCCCTCGAACACACCGCCTGGCTGGGTGACGATGTCCGTACCATCGCGCACGAGAAATTCGCCGTCGTTCCACCCGGCGGCGTCGCCGTTGTGGCACCTCAGGAGCCGGCCGTCATGGCCGCGCTCCAAGAGCTGGCCGTGGAACGCGGCGTCACAGTCATCGACAGCACGCAATACCCGCTGAACGAGCGCGAAGACCATGCGGTCGATCTCATGGGTCGCGTGCGTAACTACGGCGGACTGGAAGTCCCACTGCCTGGCCGCCACCAGCTGGACAATGCCCGGTGTGCGGTACTGGCAGCCGAGGCCCTCGACCGACGACGCCTCCGGATAGGCTCGGACGCCATTTGGGCAGGCCTGCGCCGCACCAGCCTACCGGGACGTTGTGAGTGGATCGACGGCAACCCCGCTGCCTTGCTGGACGGTGCCCACAATCCGGCCGCGGCCGCAGTGCTAGCGCGCCATCTCGATCTGCTGCGTGAGCGCGGACGCTTCGAACGACTGCATCTGGTCATTGGCGTGCTGCAGGACAAGGACGCCGAGGGAATCGTCAGCGAGCTCTTCCCGTGCGCTGACACGATCACCGCCACGCGAGTGCCGTCGGCCCGTAGCGCCGAGCCCGAGGGACTATTGACGCTCGCGCCCGGCGCCGATGGCCAACCCCGGCGAGCTGTAGATGACCCCGAGGCGGCGCTGGCTGCAGCCTATGACCTCGCCGGCGAGAATGACGTGATCTGTGTCACCGGCTCGCTGTATCTGCTCGGACACCTGCGACCGCTACTCCAGGCAGGCGGTTAGCCGGCGCTGCTACATCGGTCACTGCACGAGCACCGTGGAAACCCGTACAATGGGCCAGGCTTCGATCGCTCGGGGGGCGTCGAAGCCGGGATGGCTCACCTCCCTCAGTGCATCACAGGGGCATGGTCTTGCGCACAGCTGCTTACCGCGGTTCACGCCGCCTGAGCGCGTTGGCTACCGTCAGCCTGATCGGGGCATGCGCCCTTGCGCCGTCGGCGGGCGCACAGGAAGCTGACCGCGCGACCGCGATGAGTACTCTCGCCGACGACCTGGAAATCGTCTACGACTCCATCCGCGTCGAGGGCTCTCTCTGGCACATGGTCGGGGACGTCGACATTTCGCACGCCGGACGGGGGCTACGCCTTCTGGCCGACGAGATCACGGTCAACATCGAGGAAGGCTCCTTCGAGGCGAGCGGCAATGTCTCCTTCGAGCAGGGCGGCCTGCTGCTCAACGGCTCGTCCATGATTGGCGATATCGATGACGCCACTCTCGAGATGCACGACGCGATCGGCGTCGCTCCAGGACCCTTCTACATCCGCGCGCGCCTGTTGCGGCAGCTCGAGCCCGGCAAGTTCGAGGCGGAGGGCGGCGTCGTCACGCCCTGCAACCAGACGACCGCGATCTGGGAGTTCCGATCGGGCAGGATGACCTTCAAGCCGGAAAGCTACGTGAAGATGTCGTGGCCGCACTTGCGGGTGAAGGGCCTTCCGATCTTCGGCCTACCGTGGATCTACTGGCCGCTGCAGGATCAAGGAAGGCACACCGGCTTCTTGATCCCCGCGATCGGCACTTCGAACCGCAAGGGCTTCATGTTCTCGCAGACGTTCTTCTGGGCGATCAGCCGAGCGGCCGACGTAAAAATGACCTACGAGTACTTCGCCCAGGCCGGCAGCGGCTTCGGCGGCGAGTTTCGCCACCAGTTCGCCGACAGCGCCCGTGGGTCCCTCAAGGGGTACTACTTCCCCGGCAGGCAGCGCACGCCGGAAGAGGAGGCCGAGGGCAAACGTTCGTTCGAAAGCGGCTTCTCGATTTCCGGCGAACATATCCAGACGTTGCCGGGAGACTTCGTGGTTCGCCTTGGCGCCGACTTCATCAGCAGCACACAGTTCGCCCGAGACTTTCAGGACGACATCAACCGGTTCCTGCAGCGCAGCTCCTACGTCAACGGCGAGATCACCAAGAGCTGGGGCGCGAGCACGGTATCCGTTGTTGCCAACAGCACCGAGCGGTTCAACTCGAACACCAGTTCGACCGTCGGTCGAAAGTTGCCCATGGCGCGCTACAACCTGCGGAGCACGCAGGCCGCCGGACCGGTCTATGTCAGCCTGCAGTCGTCGGCGGCACGGCTGCAGAAGCTGTCGCGGTTCGAAGTCAAAGGCGAGCCGTTCGAGGAAGGTGGCAACTACAGCCGCCTCGACGCGTTCCCCGAAGTGTCCGTTCAGCTCACCCAGATCCCGTGGCTCACCTTCAATCCTTTCTTCCGCTGGCGCTCTACCTGGTGGAGCCAGCGAGCTTTGGCGAACAGCGAGAACCTCGACGACGGACCGGTGTTCCGCAACTTCTACGAGACGGGTCTCGAGATCGTCGGCCCCTCCGTCTTCAAGATCTTCGACAATCCTGGAAGCGAATACTCGCCGCGACTGAAGCACGTCATTCAGCCGCGGCTCACCTATCGACGCGTCCGGACGCTGGACTTTGACGGGTCCAACCGGATCATCCGCTTCGACGAGATCGACACTCAGGGCAACGATCGACAGGCGCTGACCGCCGAGATCACCACCCGTCTGTTCGGCAAGCGCTACCCGAATCGCAACGCCGAGGAGCGCATGGTCTCGCAGATCGCCGAGTTCACCATCGGCCGTGACTACGACCTCGACCCCGGCAGTGAGGCGTTGGAACTCGCAGGCGCGCCACGTGTGCGACTTCCATGGTTCATCACCTCACGGATCACGCCGACCGACCGTCTTCAGATCGATGGGAACGTGCGCTTCACGCCGTCGTTTACGCCAGCCAGCTACCGCGTCAGCGTCTCTGCACGCAGCGAGTTCAACAGTTTCCAGTTGACCTGGTTTCGGGGGGTGCGCGACTTCCTCGATCCTGACGACTTCACCATGGTCGTGGTCGAGGAGACGCAGAACACGGTGAACGCCAGCGTCGGGGCGGACCTCTTCGATCACGTGATCACCGCCGGGGCGAGCATCGGCATGGACCTGTTCCAGAACACCTTGCGCAGCGCCACAGCATCGCTAGAGTGGAACCTCCAATGTTGCTCGATCGGTGTGGACGTCAGGCGTCTGAACTTCACGGATCGCGCCGAGACGCAGTTCGCTCTGATTCTGAACCTGGCCCAGGTCGGGTCACTCGGATTCGACAACAATTCACGCTGACCTGCTGTAGATTCGCGGGGAGACCCCGACATCGGTAACTCACGCGCCCTGATCACGGGGATCGGCGGCTTCGCCGGTCAACACCTCGGACGGACCCTGCGCGGGCGAGGCGTCGACGTGCGCGGATTCACGCTGAACGCCGAAGGCAACTCGGAGTTCCACTCCGTGAGCGACTACGGCGACATCTGCGACGCCGGTCACATGGCTGACGCCATGGCTGACCACCCGCCCGACACGGTGTACCACCTTGCCGGACTCGCGGCGGTAGGTGACGCGTGGAACCAACGCCGGCGGGTCTTCGAGGTCAACACGCTCGGTACCGGCGCGTGCCTCGAGGCGGTGGCCGCCACCGCGCCCGACGCACGCGTCATCCTCGTGTCGAGCGGTCTCGTGTACGGACAGGTCGCCGCCGCTGAACTCCCCGTCGTCGAGGACCATCCCCGCTGCCCACGCGGCCCCTACGCGGCCAGCAAGGCGTGCGCCGAGATCCTCGCGGCTGAATTCTGCACCTCCCATGACATCGATCTGGTCATCGTCCGTCCGTTCAACTTCGCCGGCCCCGGACAGGGACTCGGATTTGTGAGCGCCGACTTCGCCTGTCAGGTCGCCCGCATCGAAGCGGGCCTGGACGAGGCTCGTATCCGTGTCGGCAATCTCGAGGCCGAGCGCGACTTCACCGACGTCCGCGATCTCGTGGAGGGCCTGATCGCTTCCGCGGACCGCGGCGAAGCCAGCGCCACCTACAATCTGTGCAGCGGCACGGCCGTGGCGATCAAGAGCGTGCTGGAGACGTTGCTGGCAGCTGCAACAGTAGATATCCAGGTCGAGGCCGATCCCGAACGGCTGCGCCCCGCGGATATGCCGCGATTCGTAGGTAGCAACACCTTGGCCAGCGACGACCTGGGCTGGCAACCGAAGATACCGTTCGCTCAAACGCTCACCGATACGCTCGCTTGGTGGCGGCTGCGCGTTCGTGAGGAGCAACCCATCGATGGTTGATCTCCTGGTCACGCGACTGCTGCCAGCCGCACTGTTCGGACTCGCTGCCGGCGGCCTGTTGTGGTTGGTGGGGCTGCTGCGAAAGCGTGCGGCGCTGGCATGCGCGTTCGTGTTGGTGGCCGTGTTCCTGGCCGCCCGTTGGCAGCCAACGACGTTCGTGGCAGCTCAGGTCGCTCTGACCGCGGTCGCAGGACGCCTACTGTGGCCCGGCCATCGTCTGCGAATGCGCGACGTACTCGGGCTAACGGCAGCTAGCGCGGTGGTCGCCTGGGGGCTATTCGCGGGTGCCGCACCGGCGTACTGGAACGCCGCTCTAGCCGGGGCACTCGTCGGCTCTGCCGGCGCCTGGACCGGGAGGGCGGGCAGCGATCGCTGGTCGGGCACGGCGATCCGGTTACTGACCTTACGTCCTGCTGCATCCGGTGGCATGAACGGTCCCGGTATTGTGACGGGACTGGCCATGGCGATCATCCTGTCGGCCGCCGCGATCGGCTTCGGCGTGCTCGGACCCGGCGAGCCCGCACTGGCCCTGGCGGGCGCCGTGCTCGGAGCGACCACCTCCGATTTCCTCTTCCGCGGCCGGCCGGGGATGGTTCTCGCCGCGGGTGCGCTGGCGGCCGGTTTCGCGGCCGCTCTGGTGGCCTACCTACCGTAATGGGCTAGCGGCCGAGGGCCCTGGCCACTCCGGTTTCGTGCAGTCGGCCGACGACCCCGGATCGGACCGGACGGCACCGCGCCCGCACGCTACACTCAGAGCATGAACGGACTCAAGACAACTCTTCTTCTGGGCGCGATGACAGGATTGTTTCTGGCCATCGGGTCGTCCTTTGGCAACCAGGGCCTGGTACTGGCGTTCCTGTTCGCGGCCGTATTCAACTTCGGCAGCTATTGGTTCTCCGACAAGATCGTTCTGCGCATGTACCGCGCCAAGCCCGCCGAGCAGGCCGAGTATCCACGCCTCCACGAAATCGTGGAGCGCCTGGTCGGTCGCGCCGGCCTACCCAAGCCTGCGCTCTACGTTCTACCGGACGAGGGCGCCAACGCCTTCGCGACGGGTCGCAACCCCCAGCATGCCGCCGTGGCCGTGACAGTGGGCCTGATGCGCATGATGGACGAGCAGGAGCTCGAAGGCGTTCTGGCGCATGAGCTGGCGCACGTGAAGAACCGCGACATTCTCATTTCCTCGCTGGCCGCAACAATGGCGGGAGCCGTCACGATGCTGGCTCGCATCATCGGCTACTCGGCCATGTTCGGCGGGGGCGGCCGCGATCGTAACGGCGGTGGGCTCTCGGCGCTGGCGATGATGATCGTGGCGCCACTGGCCGCGATGGTCATCCAGATGGCCGTCTCGCGGACCCGGGAATACAAGGCCGACGCCACGGGGGCTGCGATGGTGGGGCATCCGCAGGGCCTGATGAACGCTCTGCAGAAGCTCGAATCAGCCGCTCAACGTAGGCCTACGAAGGCTTCGCCGACCACGGCCCACATGTTCATAGTCAAGCCGTTCTCTGGCGGCCTGATGGGGCTATTCTCGACGCACCCTCCCATGGAGGAGCGAATTCGGCGTCTGAGGGCTATTCTCTAGCTCTCTCGGCCCTTCCGTTGTCGAAGACTGACTGATTCTGTGCAGGGCCGCGCCCTCGTCGCTGGAATCACGTTTTTCCGACGGAATCGCGGGCCCACTTGACACTCCTTTCGTGGGTACTTATAGTCCGCTGGTGGTCCAAAGTGGGCTTTGGTGGTAATCCGGACCTGAAACGCGGTAGAAACCTTGATTTGGAGTCGCAACAGCGATGCTCAGGGGAAATCATCCGGCGACTGTCGACGCGAAGTCCCGGATCAAGGTGCCTACCGCTTTCAGGAATCTCATCCGAGAGACGTACGGCGATGATCTATTCCTTACCAGCTTCACCGGCGAAAACGTCCTCGTTTACCCGATGGCTGAGTGGAGCCGCATGGAAGAGCGTCTCCAGAGGATCCCGTCGATGAACCCGTCGCGCCAAAGGCTCATGGCCCGCGTGAACTACTTCGGTGGTGTCGCGTCGATGGACCGCCAGGGGCGGCTCCTCGTACCCCAGCTTTTGCGCGAAAGCGCCCGCATCGACGGCGAAGTCGTGGTGATGGGCCAGTTGACCCACCTCGAAGTGTGGAACCACGAGGTATTCCGCGGCCGCCTGACCGACGCCCCGCTTACCGAGGACGACCTGCAGGTCCTCGCCGATATGGGTATCTGACATGGTCCTTGGGCGCAGCATCCCAGTCAGCCTGGCAACGCAGCAGCCAGTCGGCCAAGGAGACTTCCTGATGGCGCGACAGCACCGCAATCCGGACGATCTGCATCGGCCCGTCCTGCTAGACACGGTCGTGGAGCATCTCTCCGCTGCCCCCGCCGGGCTGTTCGTCGACGCCACCGTAGGTCTCGGCGGTCACGCCGATGCGATCCTCACTCAGCGGGCCGATATTCGCCTGGTCGGACTGGATCGTGATGACGCGGCCCTCGAATTGGCCGATCTGAAGCTGGCGCGCTGGGCCGGCCGCTACGAGCTTTGCCACTCCGACTACCGCGCCCTGCCTGAATTGAGCGAACGGCGCGGATGGGCTCCCCTATCGGCGGTACTCGTGGACATGGGTGTCTCGTCGCTCCAGCTCGACGACCCCGATCGCGGTTTCTCGTTCCGCCTCGAAGGTCCCCTGGACATGCGCATGGATCGCCGTGAGCAGCGTACCGCGGCGGAACTGGTCAAT
Source organism: Acidobacteriota bacterium (assembly GCA_029263295.1). GTDB lineage: Bacteria > Acidobacteriota > UBA890 > UBA890 > WLXD01 > WLXD01. The sequence goes on from JAJCXT010000117.1 coordinate 22,930, forward strand.
CGCCTCGAAGCCAACGAACTGCGCGTTCTGATCAAGGACTACGGCGAAGATCCGCATGCAGGCCGCATCGCGCGCGCCATCGTCGTGGCCCGGGAGTCCGGCCCGATCACCTCGACGGGCGAACTCGCTCACATCGTGGAGCAGGCCATCCCGCAGCGCGGGCCGCGCCGCATCCATCCGGCCACTCGGACCTTCCAGGCCCTACGCATCGCGGTCAATCGCGAACTCGATGGGATCCAGGAGTTCGCAGTCGCCACCGCGCGCCAGCTCGCACCGGGCGGCCGCCTGGCGATCATAGCTTTCCATTCGCTTGAAGATCGCGCCGTGAAGCGCGCCTTCCGCTACCTCGCGTCGAACTGCGAATGCCCGCCAGAGATTCCGGCCTGCGTTTGTGACAAACGCGCCGAAGTGAAGCTGCTGAGTTCAAAGCCACTGCAGGCCGACGAGGCCGAAGTGGCATCCAATCCCCGCGCCCGGAGCGCCAAGCTCCGCGTGCTCGAGAAAATCTGAGGAGGACCGCACCGAGAAAGACAGGGATCTGTGGCTCCATGGCCAGCTAGTAACCCATGCGTTGTAAGAAATGCCTCCCTTTACAACCCTGGCTAGCTTTCGCCCCAAGGCTCATGGAGCCACAGACCCCCGCCTTTCCCGGTCGCCCTCGAACCGACGGAGAGCAACTAGTGTCCCGGATCGCGAATCGGCCCCTGACCAAGGCTACCGACCCGCACCGGTTCACCCACCTGGCCCAGGCTCTTGGCGCCATCTTGCTTCTCCTGGTCCCCGCGTTCTTCTACGCCGCCCAACGCGCCGGTAGCCTAGAGGCCAACCAGAATGTGGGCGACCTGGAAGCCGAGCTACTTGAACTCCAGCAGGAACGCGAGCTCATCGAACTCGATCTGCAGCGCTTGCTCGAGCCTCGCAGCCTGGCCGATCGGGCCCATGTTCTGGCCGGTTTGATGGTTCCCGACGACGAGCAGACGTTGGTGCTCGCACGCGACGCAGATTTCGACGAGCGTGTGCTGCTGGCGTCCGGAATCGTCGATGGTAATCGGTAGGCTTCGGCGCGATCCCACCAGGAGCGTCCAGCGAACGCGCGCCCTCATCACTCTCGCCGCCATTTCTCTCTGGGGGGCTGTCGTTGTCGGTCGCTTGGTACAGCTGCAGATCTACGAGCATGAAGCGCTCGTGGAGCGTGCCCGACAGAATCGGACGATGGCGATCAGCCTGGCTGGCCTGCGCGGCGACATCTTCGCCCGCAGCGGCGAGCGACTGGCCACCAGCATAGAACTCAACTCAATCTATGCGCAGCGCGATCAAGTCGGCGATCGCGACCGCGTCGCCGAGTTGCTGGCGCCCGCCCTGAACATGAGCCGCGCCGAACTGCGCGAGCGACTCGAAGGCGACAAATTCACCTTCCTGCGCCGCAAAGCTCCGCCAGAAATGACCGCCGCCGTGCGCGCGCTGGTAAAGGAACACGAACTCGCTGGCATTAACTACCTCAAGGAATCGAAGCGCTTCTATCCGCACAAGAGCCTCGGCGCCCAGATGATCGGCGCGGTCAACATGGAGAACAAGGGGCTATTCGGAATCGAGCGTGCCTACGAGCAGTGGATCGCCGGCGCCAAAGGAACGCACTTCGCGGTGCGCGACGGCTTCGCCAACGTGCTCGGCAGCCGCGGTGCAGTCATGGGCAATCCTACCCGCGGCGACGACATCATCCTCACCGTCGACTGGGGACTCCAGTACGCTGCAGAGGAAGCCCTTCGGGCCGCCGTGACCAAGAGCGAAGCCCTCGGCGGCGTCGTTGTGGTGATGGATCCCTTTACCGGCAACATCCTCGGGATCGCCAACTACCCGACCTTCGATCTCAACGACAACAACAACCCCGACTTCCGCGAGAACCAGACCAATCAGGCGATTGCATCCGCAATCGAGCCCGGCTCCGTCCTCAAGGTCATGACGGTAGCGGCGGCCCTACACGAAGGCATGGTGAGCGAGGACGAGATCATCGATTGCCAGGGTGGCATCCTCGCGGTCCCCGGCGGAGTGATCCGTGATTGGAAGTTGGGGTTCCAGCGACTCACGGTGCGCGAAGTGTTGATGAATTCGAGCAACGTCTGCACTGCCAAGATCGCCATGCGCATGAGCCCGGAACAGCACCGCCAGTGGCTTCTGGACTTCGGTTTCACCAGCCGTACCAAGTCAGGGCTGCCAGGCGAGGTTGCCGGCTACCTGGCCAAGCCAGGCACGCTGGCATGGTCGGGCCGCACTCAGCAGACGATCGCCTTCGGCCAGGAGATCAGCGCCACGCCGCTGCAGGTGGCCGCCGCACTCTCGGCAATCGCGAACGGCGGCAAGCTCATGCGCCCGCGAGTAATTCAGGAGGTCCGCGACCGTTCCGGGGCCACCCGTGGCGATCGCCTGCTCTTCGACGGCACGCCCGTCGGCAGTACTCTCGTTCGGCATCGAGTCCTTGATCCGCGCATCGCCAAGCGCGTCGCCCTGATGATGGAATCTGTCGTGGTCGACGGCACCGGCCGCCCCACCCAGATCCCTGGCTATCGCGTAGCCGGTAAGACCTCGACGGCACAGAAATACGACAATGAAGCCGGAACGTACGGTGGGTACGTGGCTGGCTTCGGCGGCTTCCTACCGGTTGGCGATCCGCGCGTGGTGATCTTCGTGGCCATCGACGAGCCGCGGGTCGGCTCGCGCGGCGGCCACCACGGAGGATCAGCGGCCGGGCCCGTGTTTCGCGCGGTGGCCGAGGCTGCGATTCGCATCCTGCGCCTCGCACCCGACGCTGTGGATGCAGCGCCGACCGTGGTCGCGGACGCGCCCGGAAAGCCGCCACAGCAGACATCTCCCCTGCCCTAGCCGCGGCTAGCAGGGAACTCGAACGCAAGCGTTTCGGGGAGCGCCCCTCGCGGGACCGCTCTCTTGGCTGCTCTGGATCCGCGTGCGCTCGCGCAATGGCGACACGCACGGTAGAAAGGTCTCATGGAGAATTCACGACCGCTGGATGAGTTACTCGGCGCAACCTCGTGCGCCGTTGCCGGGGACGCCGGCGTCTCCGTAACGGGAGTGGCGTACGACTCGCGGCGTGTGGAGCCGGGCTTCGTGTTCGTTGCGGTCACGGGTTTCGTGCACGATGGAGTCAAGTTCGTACCGGAGGCGGTCAACCGTGGGGCGGTGGCGATAGTGTCCGAGGTCGACCTGGCGCCCGCCGCGTGCGGGGCCACCACGACCATCAAGGTCGCCTCGGCTCGCCGCACGCTCGCAACGCTCGCGGCCGCCTGGTACGGCAACCCGAGCCACGACCTCCGTGTCGCCGCCGTCACCGGCACGAACGGCAAGACCACCGTCACGGCGCTCCTGGAAGCGATGCTCACGGGCCCCCGGCCCAGCGGCCGATGGAGCACAACCCAGGTCTGCATCGCGGGTCGATCAGCGCCTACTCCGCGCACCACCCCCGAAGCCCTGGAACTACAAGCGGCGCTGGGTGAGATGCTGGAGGCGAACTGCGAGGCCGTCGTCATCGAGGTCTCGTCTCACGCTCAAAGCCTGCATCGGACGGCGGAAACGAGATTCGCGTCGGCTACCTACACCAACCTGTCTCCCGATCATCTCGACTTCCACGCCGACATGGACGACTACTTCAACGCCAAAGCGACGCTCTTCGAGGGTCTCCAGGACGATGCACCAGCGGTGATCAACCTGTCCGACCCACGCGGCGCCCAGCTGGCCGAGAGATCATCCGGGCGCGTCGCGGGCTACTGCTGGGAGGGTGACGCCGATGCCCGGTACCGGATCACGACCTTCGCGTCGTCGCCCCGCGGTTCGGAGCTCACGTTCGCAACACCCGTCGGTCCGATACAGATGATGACCCCGCTCTTCGGCCGCGCCAACGCCGAGAACCTGGCGGCGGCCGCGGCGACCGCCCTCGAACTGGGGGTGTCCGTTGACCGCGTACTGGAGGTCGCCGGCAAGTTCACGGGAGAACCGGGACGTCTGCAGCTGGTGAACGGGGGTCAAGACTTCTCGGTACTCGTCGACTTCGCCCACACGCCGGGCGCACTCTCGGCTGCCCTCGAAGCAGCTCGTAGCATCGTTGATGGCGGCCGCGTGATCGTGGTCTTCGGTTGTGGTGGCGATCGCCATCGTGGCAAGCGTCCGATGATGGGCAAGATCGCCGCGGCCGACGCGGACATCGCAATCGTGACATCCGACAATCCCCGCGGGGAATCACCCGAAGCCATCGTCGACGCTATCGTCGCGGGAATCGACGCGGCCAACATGTCACAGGTGCGGGTCGAACTCGATCGCGCCAGAGCGATCCGGCAGGCAATCCGCGAAGCGGCCCCGGGCGACTGCGTCCTCATCGCCGGCAAGGGTCACGAAACCGTCCAGATCTTCGCCGACCACACCGTACCCTTCGACGACGTTCGGGTGGCAACACAGTCCCTGCGTCAAGTGGCACCACTGTCA
>JAJCXT010000118.1 GCA_029263295.1 Acidobacteriota bacterium
ACGAAACCCGACGTGAGGGGAATCGGTGTTCCACCAACGACTCTTGGGAACCTGCGGATCGCGCCGCTTCCACGCCGCCAGCTCCGGCAGGCGTTCGGCACAGCGCATGCGCACTGGCGGGTCGTCGAAACCGCCGCCCCGGACCAGACCACGCCCGCGAGGCGGATGGCCGGCCAGCGGGTCGAGCGCCACTTCCCCCGACGGCAGCTCCTCGTACGCGTGGTCCGAGTACGTGTCCATGACCCATTCGGCGACATTCCCGTGCATATCGAACAGCCCCCAGGCGTTGGGCAGCTTCTGCCCCACGGGGTGATGGGCGCTCTGGCTGTTGTCTGCGCTCCACGCGTGGCGCCCAGCCGTCGATGCATCGTTACCAAAACCGTAGGCGTCGTCGGTTCCGGCGCGGCACGCGTACTCCCACTCGGCTTCGGTTGGCAGGCGGTATAGGCGCCCCGTCTTGTACGACAGCCAGCGCGCGTAGTGCAAAGCGGCGCGTCGGGTCATCCCCGAGGCCGGATGGCCGGGCTCGCCCATCCCATGCGCTGGGTCCTCGTAGGGCGGCGACGGGCGACTGATGCCATCGGCGTCGAATTCGATCTCCGGTCTCGCGCCGATGGACTCGTCGAGACCACGAAAACGGAAGATCTCGAACTCCTCGTGGGTGACTTCCCGCGCGCCCATCCAGAAAGCTCCCAGCTGCACCTCGCGCTGCGGCCCCTCGTCGTCCTCGTGACCAGCATCTCCCGCCCCGCTGCCGAGCCGGAACGTGCCGCCCATCACGAAGACGAGCTCATACTCGATCTCGGTCCCAGGAATCCGGTCGACAAGTCGTTCCCCGGGTTGCCGCTGAGCGACGGGGACGGGCGCTGCGCCGGCCACGATTGCCGTGGCAACGAGGATGCGCTGGGCAAGCTGCAAGCGCTTCGGGCGGCTCATCATCTCTTCGCGGCCGGGACTGTACACAACCGCCAGACTCTATCCCAATCCGGACAGCGACAGGCCATCGCGGAGCGCGAGGGCACCAGTGGACGCCCGCGCCGGCCGCTGGGCGCCCCCCGGCAACCGCTCACCGCAACGCCCACTCAGGAGACGCTCGCAGGGGGGTAGAATTCGACTGCGCCGTCGACATTGCATGCCCCCCTGGGTCGACGCGCGGGGACAACGTGACCGACGAGCGACTAGCCAGCCTCAGAATCGAACGTCAGGAACCGGGCGGCGGTCGTGCGTGGCCGTGGGTCCTGCTTGCAGTTGTGCTGCTCGGTGGCGGCGGGACTACCGGGTGGTTGATGTTCGGCGAAGCTCGGCTCCCGGAGGTGCGCACCAGTGCCGCCCGCGAGGTTCGGCTCGACTCGGGTAGCACCGTGCTGAATGCGTCCGGATACGTGACGGCGAGGCGCATGGCAACTGTGTCGTCGAAGGTAACCGGCCGGGTCGTCGAGGTGCTGATCGAAGAGGGCATGCGGGTGCGCGAGGGCCAACTGCTGGCACGGCTCGATGAATCGAACACACGCGTGAACCTCGATCTAGCACTCGCACAGGTCGGCGCCACGCGCACCACCGTAAACGAGACTCGAGTACGGCTACGCGAGGCGGAAGTCGAACTGGGCCGCCAGCAGCGGCTGCTGGAGCGCGACCTCGCCAGCCAATCCGCCCTCGATGCCGCGCAAGCTCAGGTCGATTCGCTGGCCGCGCGCGTCGAACAGCAGACCGAGCAGGTGAAGGTGGCCGAGGCCCGCGTAGGCCTCTGGCGGCAGGAGATGGATGACCGTCAGATCCGGGCGCCCTTCGACGGCATCGTCGTGACCAAGAACGCCCAGCCCGGCGAGATGATCTCGCCGGTGTCGGCCGGTGGCGGTTTCACCCGCACGGGGATCGGCACGATCGTCGATATGACTTCGCTCGAGATCGAGGTCGACGTCAATGAGAGCTACATCAACCGAGTGAGCAGCGGGCAGCCGGTCGATGCCGTGCTCGACGCCTACTCTGACTGGCACATCCCGGCAACGGTTATTGCCATCGTGCCGACGGCCGACCGGCAACGAGCCACGGTGCGGGTACGGATCGGCTTCGACCAACTCGATCCACGCATTCTCCCGGACATGGCGGTGAAGGTGGCGTTTCGCGACGCCGCGCCTGTGGACGAAACGCGCACGGCGCTCGTGGTACCGCGCGCGGCACTGCGACAACTCGACGGCGACGACATCGTGCTAGTGCACCGAGGCGACATCGTGCTCACGCGCGCGGTCACCCTTGGCGAAGTGAATGGCGATTTGGCCTACATCGAAAGCGGCCTCGAGGCCGGAGAGCGAGTGGTCGTCGACGGGCCGGCAGAGCTGGCCGACGGCGACCGCGTTCGTGAGGTGACCGAATGAGCGAGAGCAATGGCGATGGGATCCTGGTGAGCGTGCAGGGGGCTCGGCGCGAGTTCTCCCGAGGCAACGAGCGCATCCGGGTGCTGGACGGAGTCGACCTCGAAGTGCGCAGCGGCGAATTTCTCTCGCTCATGGGGCCTTCGGGATCGGGCAAGAGCACCCTTCTTAACCTGATCGGCGGCTTGGACCGTCCGAACTCAGGCACCGTCGAGGTGGCCGGTGACCGCATCGACAAGCTCCCGGACCGCAAGCTCGCCGGCTGGCGTGCTCGGCACGTCGGGTTCGTGTTCCAGTTCTACAACCTGCTGCCGGTGCTGAACGCGGCGCGCAACGTGGAGTTGCCGCTGCTGCTGACGCCGCTTTCCAAAGCGCAACGGAAGCAGCAGGTCGAGACGGCCCTGTCGATAGTGGGCCTGACTGACCGTGCCAGGCACTACCCCAAGACGCTCTCGGGTGGCGAGCAGCAACGTGTCGGCATCGCCCGGGCGATCGCCACCGACCCCACGCTGCTGTTGTGCGACGAGCCTACCGGTGATCTCGATCGTAAGGCCGGCGACGAGATCCTCGATTTGCTCGACGCGCTCTGCCGCGACCACGGCAAGACCGTGATCATGGTGACCCATGATCCGCACGCATCGGAACGTGCCGACCGGGTGCTGCACCTGCTCGACGGGCTGCTGGCCACGGAGCCGGCAGCATGAGGTTTCTGTATCTGATCTGGTGCAACCTCAAACGCAAGAAGATCCGCACCACGCTCACGCTGCTGTCGATCGTCGTCGCCTTCCTGCTGTATGGATACCTCGCGGCGATCCAGCAGGGACTCGACATGGGAGTGAGCGTCGCCGGCGCCGATCGGCTCGTGGTACGCCACAAGGTCTCCATCATCCAGACGCTGCCGGAGAGTTATGAGGCCCGCATGGAACGCCTCGAAGGCGTGGTCGATGCCACGCCGGCGACATACTTCGGTGGCGTCTACCAGGATCCGATCAATTTCTTCGCCCAGACCCCGGTAAAGCCAGCCGAGTATCTGGCCATGTACCCGGAGTTCGTCGTGCCTCCCGATCAGATGCGAGCGTGGGAGGAGACGCGAACGGGCGCTGTAGTCGGTCGGACAATCGCCGAACGCTTCGAGTGGTCGGTCGGTGATCGCGTACCACTACAGGCAACGATCTGGCCGCGACAGGACGGCGGTCGCACATGGGAGTTCGACATCGTCGGCATCTACGATTCGGAAGACCCGGCTGCTGACCTCACTCAGTTCTTCTTCCGCTACGACTACTTCCGCGAGGTACTGCCGGAGGGTGCGCGCGGGCAGGTCGGCTGGTACGTAGTGCGAGTCAGCGATCCTGACCGCGCCGTGGAGGTCTCCAACGCGATCGACGCCGAGTTCGCCAACTCACCCGCGGAGACCCGCGCCGAGACCGAGCTTGCGTTCGTGCAGGGCTTTGCCAAGCAGATCGGCAACATCGGCGCCATCATGACCGCGGTGCTCAGTGCCGTCTTCTTCACCATCCTGCTGGTGGCCGGCAACACGATGGGCCAAGCAGTCCGCGAACGCATTCAGGAAATCGGCGTGCTGAAGGCAATCGGTTTCACGCACGTCCAGGTGCTCGGCATGGTGCTTGGTGAGTCGGTGCTGCTGGGAGTAATCGGCGGGCTCGCGGGCCTCGGTATCGCGGTCGTCGCGATATCGGGTGGCGACCCCACGGGCGGCGTCTTCCCGATCTTCTTTTTCCCCGTCCGCGACATCGTTATCGGCTTGTTCCTGACGGTGCTCCTCGGGCTGGTCGCCGGCATGCTTCCGGCGTTGCAAGCACTACGACTAAGTGCGGTCGATGCCCTCAGGAGGCAGTAGCGATGTTCCGCTGGATCCAACAGGTCTTTGCCGTAACGGTCTACAGCGTTCGCTCGGTTCCGCAGCGGTTCGGCTCCGTGGCGGCCGCGATGTTCGGCGTTGCCGGAGTCGTCGCCGTACTCGTCGGCGTCCTGTCGATCGCTGCTGGCTTCCGCGCCACCATGACGGCCGGGTCCGACGAGGCCGCAGTGATCGTCGTCCGTAGCGGCGCGACGAGCGAGTTGGTGAGCGGTCTTGGTCGCGGCGATGTGAACGTCGTGAGCGAAACGGCCGGAGTCCTGCGCGATGCCGAGGGCGAACTGTCATCGCCGGAGCTGTCGCTCATCCTGAACCTGCCCCGACGCTCCACCGACAACGACTCGAACGTACCGATGCGCGGCGTCGAGGAGGAAGCGTTCCGCGTGCGCGATCACCTGACCATCGTGCAGGGACGCATGTTCGAGTGGGGACGGGCCGAGGTCATCGTCGGTCTCGGCGCAGCCGACCAATTCGCCGGGCTGGATCTCGGCGGCACGCTCGAGGTGGCAGGGCAGCCGTGGGACGTCGTCGGCATATTCGAGGCCGATGGCGGTCTGGAGGAATCTGAGATCTGGTCCGATGCACGCCTGCTGCAGGCGGTCTACCGACGCGGCGACAGTTTTCAGTCCGTCTACGCGAAGCTCGAATCGCCGGCGACCTTCACTTCTTTCCGCGATGAACTCGATGGCGACCCGCGCGTCAGCGTCACGGTAGCCCGCCGCGCCGATTTCTACGCCGGCCAGTCGACACTGGTCACCGGGCTCGTCACGGGGATCGGCGGCTTGATCGCGGCGCTGATGGGACTCGGGGCGGTGTTCGGAGCCCTGAACACGATGTACACCTCAGTGTCATCGCGCACGCGCGAGATCGCCACGCTGAGGGCCCTCGGGTTCGGCGCTGGCCCCGTGCTGCTGGCGGTGCTCGCCGAGGCCGTGTTACTCGCGATCGTGGGCGGCAGCGCTGGCGCATTCGTTGCCTGGCTGGCGTTCGACGGCTACAAGGCGGCCACGATGAACCTGCAGAGTTTTAGCCAGGTCGCGTTCGCGTTCGATGTCACTCCGACGCTGTTGGTGCAGGGTGTGATGTACGCCACCGCCATCGGGTTCGTAGGTGGCTTCTTTCCGGCCCTGCGTGCGGCGCGCCTGCCGATCGCAACGGCGCTGCGGGACGTCTGACGGCAAGCGCAGGCAACGGCCCCAAGGGCTCTCGAAACAATTGACGGTCTCTTCCGTAGGTTAATGTACGATGTACAGAAACCTGCCGATTAGCTCGTTCCCCGACGAACAGGATCTCTCATGAAGCGCTCGATCGGCCGGCGCTGCGCCCGCGCCTATCTGTCGGTTTGCGGCTGCCACCATGTCGAGGAGGCTCTGCGTGATGTTACCGACTCCACTCGCCAACGTCGTAGCGAGGGTGCCGGGAACCTCCGCGCTCGCCTGTGGGCCCTGCGGCAGATTCTGACCATCGGTTTGTACGAATTGCGAGATTGGCGGCATCGGCCCCGCGGCCTGCGGCCTGGACTCGCCCTGCTACTGACCTTGCGCAGCGTGCGGCGCAATCCTGGCGTGCCCCTGCTCGCCGCTCTCACCCTCGGGCTGGGTTTTGGCGCCGCGGCAGCCATCTACGGATCCTACGCCGGCTTCAGCAGGCCGCTCCCGGTGCCGGACGGGGCCGAGATTCGTTGGGTCCGCGTGCTCGATGAGCGCGGCCGCAACGTCTCTGTTGACACAGAGGATTTCCGCGTCGTTCGCGAGGCGAGCCAGTCGTTCGCGGAACTGGGCGCGCTGATCACCGGCAGCTCCAATGTGCGCGCTGCGCGCGGCTACCCCGTGCGCGTACAGAGCGCCGCGATGACCGCACAAGTGTTCGAGTTGCTCCGGCTACCGCCGCAGTTAGGTCGACTGCCGTCAGCGGACGACGAGAGCGACGCCGTCCTCATCAGCGACGAGCTGTGGCGCGATCACTTCGCCGCGGACCGCAACATCGTGGGTAGCGAGGTGCAGATCGACGGCACCACGCACGTAATCGTCGGAGTGATGCCGCCCGGCCATCAGTTCCCGTTCGGCCAAGACCTCTGGACGCGGCTCGATCCTGCTGCATCGACCGACCGCATCGAGCTTGTCGGGCGCCTTGACCCTGCCGCCAGTCGGACCATCGCGGCCGAGGAGATCACGAGTATCCTCGAGGGACGTCGCACCGCAGCGGACGAAAGCGCGCTCGACCTACGCGTCGACGTGCCTCGCTTCACTGAGAATCGTGGCGAGGGCGGCGAGAAGATGATCCTGACGACGCTCCTCGCACTGGTCATCTCGCTCGTTCTGGTGTCGTGCTCCAACGTCTCCAACCTGTTGCTCGGGCGTGCTCTCGCGCGCGCCGACCTGCTCGCGGTGCACGCCGCGATTGGCGCCGGCCCCGCGCAGGTCTTCCTGCAACTGCTGGTGGAGGCGCTGGTCATCTCGCTCGCTGGCGCTGCCGTGGGACTCGGCCTGGCGGCGATCGCTATCGACTACATCCAGTCCACTCTCTCGGGTCACTGGGGGTACTACTGGATGCGAGTTCAGTTCGAACCGGCCGTGGTGCTATTCACGCTGGGACTCGCGGTCGTTGCGGGCACACTCTCCGGTTTGCTGCCGGCCTTCCGCCTGCGCGGCGCCGACCTCAGCGAGGTGCTCCGATCAGACGCCTCGGCGGTCGTCGGCGGCAGTCGCGGGCGGCTCTCGGTGATCCTGCTCAATGCTCAGGTGATGGTATCGGCGTTGGCGCTGATCATCGCCATCCTGATCGGAGGGGCCCTCCTGAGGACGCGCGCGGCGGCCGACCTGCGCGCCGACGACGTGTATTTGCTGAGCGTCGCTCTTGATGGTTCTCGCTACGAACAGCCCGAAGATCGTCGGGCCTTTCGCGGAGCACTCCGCTCCGGCTTGAACTCCAACTCCGAGGTCGGCGAGATGGTCTTCGCCAACGTCGTGCCCGGCCTGGAGAACTCGGTGGATCGGCTAGAGATCGATGGTGTCGAGCGCGATCCGGACACGCGGCCGCCTCGCGTGCCGGTGATCATGGTGGACGACGGGTATTTCGATCTGTTCGGCATGCGGACTGTGGCCGGGACCGGATTGCCTGGAGCCGCCTCGACCTCCGAGGAACTCGTGGCGGTCGTCAGCAGCAGTTTCGTGAACGTCCACCTGAAGGGGCGGGCGCCACTCGGTCAACGAATCCGGCTGGCGGCCACGGCCGGCGAGCAATGGATTCGAATCGTCGGGGTCGTCTCTGACCTGGTCGTGTACCGAGACAACAGCGCGCGGGCCCATGCACGCGTCTACCTGCCCTTCGGCGCGGTCGAGCCAGCGAACTTCCACCTCCTGTTCACCGGCCCGGAAATGGCAACCGCCACGATGCTTACCGCGATTGCCGAGATCGACCCGGACCTCGGCGTGACTGGATCGTTCGGGGGCAACAAGAACGCGCGGGTTCGCGACCTGGTCAACTACATCGGCCGGATCTATCAGACCGGCGGAGTGCTCGCCATGCTCGGCGGCACCAGTACCGCGCTGGTCGCTCTGATCGGCCTGTACGGCGCGCTGGCGTTCGAGGTACAACGGCGGATGGCCGAGATCGGTGTTCGTAAGGCCCTCGGTGCCGACCAGCGGGCAGTGCTGCGCTTCGTCACGCGGACCGGGCTACGCGCCGTCGCCCCCGGCCTGGTGGTCGGGTTCATCATGAGTGCCGGGTTCAGCCCGTTGTTGGGAGTCATGCTCGGCAGAATGAATCCGCTCGATCCTCTCGTCTACATGGGGGTTTTCCTGGCTTTCGTGGCCGTCGCGGCCGCCGCGACCCTGATTCCGGGGGTACGCGCGGCGCGTGTCGACCCGGCAACCGTCCTGCGAGCCGACTGACATGGCCAACGACTACCTGGGAGAGTTCGAGCACCTGGTGCTGCTGGCCGTAATGCAGCTTGGCGGCAACGCCTACGGGGTACCGATCCGGCAGCTCATCGCAGAGCGCGCCGAGCGCGACGTGTCCTTCGGCGCGGTGTACTCCACGCTCCGGCGACTCGAGGCCAAGAAGTACCTGCGTTTCGCCTGCGAGCCTTCCGGTTCGCCGGCCGGCGGCCGCCCACGGCGCATCGCGCGAGCGACCGTGGAGGGTGAACAGGCGGTGCACGCCGCCCGGCGACGCCTGCGGCGCATGGCGGAATCTGTACAATCGCCTTCATGAGCCATCCGACCGATCAGGATCTGCGCAACTACGCCCTCGACGAACTGGGCCGTTACAAGAAGTTCCGCATCATCGAGCACTGCAAGGAGTGCCCGGAATGCGCCGAGCGCCTCATCGAGGCAGCACGTGAGCACGGCCCCGAGCCCGAGCCGTTCCGTCTGTCGAAGTGGAACAAGATCTCGATCGTCGTGATGATCGTCGCGCTCCTGGCCGTCGCCTTCGGCATGTACTGGCTGCTCAGCTCGGTCGGCCAGTCCAGCGCCCGCGACCTCCTGGAGACTCCGGCGGTCCCCGAGGGCACACCCTCACTGTCGCCAGAGGAGGCCCCCCAGGAAGGCGGCGAACCTCTGGACCCCGACGCCGAGAGACTCGGCTAGCCGAACCCGCCTGACCCCAGCGGCTGCCGCTGCGGCCCCGCCGCCGGCGCCCGCATGGCCAACGGACGGCCCGGCCACATCTGCTGCAGGAACCCCGCACGCCGCGCAGCCCTCCTGAGCGCATGGCAGTGCCGCGTCTGCGGACGCACAAGCCCCCGTTCCCAGCGCGAGACGGTAGCGACCGAAACGTCGAGATGCCGCGCCAGTTCCTCCTGCGAGCAGTCGAGATAGGTATCCGACCGAAGAGTCCTCACGAACTCGTCCCACTGAAACACTCCGCCCCCCCTTGTATGAGCCGCTGGCACGGCCCCAAGAAACACGCTGGGTCCTCCCTATCCGAGACGGCAACCACCCGAGGATTTCCGCCGCCCTTCCTTCGGGACCCGAACGAGCGCTCTGCGAGTCGCAGAGACTCGTTCAATCCCGTGGCGGATAACGACCTTCTCCCGTGGGGGAGAGAAAACGACGCGCAAATGACGGCTCTTCTGACTAGGCAGGCCCCCGGCCTGGGCGGGCTTGCCTAGTCAGACACGCGTCAAGACCTACCCCTCTCCGTAGCGGCAGGGGCGCACCCCGGGCTCGAGCGGGTTTGCTTGGTCAGACACACGTCAGAACCTCTCCCCCTCCGTGGGAGGGTGGTCGCGCTCCGGGCTCGGGTCGGGTTTGCCGCCCGGCGGCACGACGCCGCTGCTTGAGCTGACCGCTTGTGCGGCGCGATCGGTGTCTGTATTGTGGTCGGTGTCTTGAAACTAGACAACGATTACTCCCGCAACTGACAATTGGCCGGGCGAGAGGGTGACATGGGTACAGCGACGTTTCTGGGAGAGTTCGAGCACCTCGTGATGCTTGCCGTCATGCAGTTGGGCGAGGACGCCCATGCCATCCGCGTCCGCGAGCAGATCGAGGGGCGCGCGGATCGACGCGTCGCCCGTGGGGCGTTGTACGGCACGCTCACCCGCCTGCAGGAGAAGGGCTTCCTGGACTGGCAGGTTGAGGACAGCACGCCGGAGCGCGGCGGCATCCCGCGGCGCCGCTTTCAGATAACGGACACCGGCCTCGTCGCTCTGCGGCATTCGCAACGCGCCATCGCCAACCTCTCCGAGGGGTTGGAAGGGGCCCTCGAGGGCTGATGGCCAGCGCGCCGATCGGGACACCCGCATCCGGACCCGCCGACTTCGCGCAGAAGCGGGTCGCCTGACCATGAACCGGCACCTGTCCCCCGCCCCTCCGCGACTGGCCGAGCGCTGGCTACGACGACGGCTTTCCGCCTCCGGCGTCGGCGACTTTGTCATCGGTGACCTGCGCGAGGAGTTCGCCGTCCGGCGCCGACGCCGCTCGGCTCTCGCCACTCGCCTCTGGTACTGGGGGCAGGCCCTGCGCCTGGCCCTTTCTCGTGATGCGCGGCCGCTCCGCCGGCCGCCCCTTCCCGACCCCGACTCTCCCCGACTCGGACCCTTTGAAGTGATCTCTTCGATTCTGCAAGACATCCGCTACGGTTTCCGTTCGCTGCTCAAGAGCCCCGTGTTCGCGCTCGCCGCGGTGCTGACGATCGCCCTCGGCATCGGCGCCAACGCGGCGATCTTCAGCATGGTTAACGCCGTGCTTCTACGGCCTCTGCCCTACCCCGAGCCCGAGCAACTGGTGCGTGTCTACTCGGCCTACCCGGAGCGCGATAACTTGCGCGGCACGGCATCGGCGAACGACTTCCGCGACTGGCGTGATCAGAGCGAGTCGTTCACCCAGATGACGGCCTTCCCGGCTGTCTCGATGGGAGGCTTCGTGCTATCAGGCAATGACCGGCCTGAGCGCATGCTGGCTCACTTCGTCGAAGAGGGTTTCTTCGAAACCCTTGCCGTCTCGCCGCTTCTCGGGCGCCCGATCGCGCGAGCAGACCACGCGGAGGGCGACAACGCAGTGGCAGTGCTTTCCTACGACACTTGGCAGGCGCGCTTCGGCGGCGACCCGGCGATCGTGGGCTCAACGATTACGCTCAGCGACACACCGTGCACGGTGATTGGCGTCATGCCCGCTACGTTCGACTACCCGTCGCCGGAGGGCGAGCTTTGGGTTCCGCTCTCCGTTATCCCCGAAAGCGGCGTGCCACGGAAACGCTTCGTGCGCTTCCTCCACGTGGTTGGCCGACTGGCTCCGGGAGTCTCCATGGAGGCCGCACAGGCCGACCTGGGCACCGTCGCCAAGCGTTTGGCCGCGCAATACCCCGACAGCAACGAGCAACTCACGGCCGTCAACATCGTGCCATTGCACGATCAGGTCACCGGCGACGCACAGACGGGCCTGCTCACTTTGCTCGGTGCGGTGGGCGTCGTTCTGCTGATCTGCTGCGCCAACGTTGCCAACCTCACGCTGGTCCGGGCGCAGGGCCGGACTCGTGAGTTCGCGGTTCGCGCAGCCCTGGGAGCCGGACGCGGCAGACTGGCCCGTCAGCTTCTGACAGAGTCCGCGCTGCTCGCTGCGATCGGCGGGGTCACCGGCCTCTTGCTCGGCAGCGTGGCGATCAGGGTTCTCGTCGCCGCAGCGCCGGCCGACGTGCCTCGTCTGGCGGAGGTCGGCATCGATCCCACCGTCGTTGCGTTCTCGCTGCTCGCTTCACTGTTCACGGGACTCGTCTTCGGGCTCGCGCCGGCATGGCGGGCCTGGCGCGGCGATCTCCAGAGTGAACTCAAACTGGCTGGCGGTAGCGGCTCCCAGACCGAAGGGCGGGTCCGCATGCGCGGCCTCCTGATCGTCGCCGAGGTCGCGATGGTCGTCGTGCTGGTGATCGGCGCTGGCCTGTTACTGCGTAGTTTGAACGAACTGCTCCAGGTCGAGCCCGGCTTCACTGGCGACCGCACCGTCACCATGCTGGTCTCGGCACCCGCCTACAAGCTCGAGGACTCCGGAGACATTAGCCAGTTCTTCAGTGACATCCTGCAGGGTGTGCGCGATGTGCCCGGTGTCGAGGTCGCCGGGCTTATTCGTCCGATGCCGCTCACCGCCAACACCTTTCAGGGAGAGGACATCGCCTTCGGGGTCGTGGGCCAGCCGGAGCCGCCCGAGGGGCAGGAACCGAAAGCCTACCTGCGCTGGGCGTCCGACGACGCCTTCGCCGCGATGGGAATCCCCCTGCTGGACGGCCGGGAGTTCGACGAACGTGACAACCGCGAGGCGGGCGAACTGCGCGGCATCATCAACCAGGCGATGGCCGACCGGCACTTCCCGAACGGCGATGCCGTGGGCAGCCGCCTGACCGCTGGCGGCGGCGAGCTCGCCATCATTGGCGTGGTGGGCAACGTGACCCAGGCGAGCCTCGACGAAGAGGTCGTCAACGTCGTCTATACGCCGGTCGAGCAGATCACCCGCTCCGGCATGACTCTGGTGGTTCGCACGCGTGCCGAGCCCGCGGGACTCCAGGCAGCCGTGAACGATGCGATCTGGGCGGTGAACCCCGACCAGACCATCGAGAACGTCGTGACGCTGGACGCGCTGGTCAACGCCTCCGTTGCCGAGCCCCGCTTCTCCGCCATGCTGGTCGCGCTGTTCGCCGGCCTCGCGCTGACGCTCGCGGCAGTCGGCATCTACGGCGTGGTAGCCAACTCCGTGGCGCAACGCAACCGTGAGATCGGCATCCGCATGGCCCTTGGCGCGTGCGGCTCTGACGTGGCTCGCTGGGTCGTGGGCCAGGGCATGGTCTGGGTCGGTGCCGGCATCGTTGTCGGCATGGTGATCGCCGCGGCAGCGAGTCGCTTCATCGCCTCGTTGCTCTACGGTGTCACCGCGACAGACATCCCGACCTACATCGGCGCCGCTACCGTGCTGGCTCTAGTGGCACTCGCCGCCAGCCTGATACCGGCACGGCGCGCCATCGCCATCGACCCGGTGGAGTCCCTGCGCACCGACTGAGCCTCGGGGCGATGGTCATGGAGCCAGGAGATTCGGCGGCGGTGGCGCCCGAGATAGCAGGTCGCGGCGAACGGGAAGTCACCAAGTGCCCGTTGCATGTCCCGCACTGACACTTCTTGACGTTTGCCCCCAACAAACCCCTGAGAGCGGGACGTTTTGACCCAGAATCGCGACGGGCCAGCTTGCTAGAGTTGGTTGTGAGGACGCGTAAGCCCCCCGGTTCTCGATCGTCCCAATCCCCTTGGCGCACGGCGTGGCGCGCGTACATGCCTTCCAGAACCGGAATGAAACTCGTCTGCGGCGTTGCCGTCGCGACGCTCTTGACCGCACCGACGCCGGCCAGCTCTCTGCCCGCTCAGGCCGCCGTAGGTCTATTGCCAGCCTCAGCCACGGCAGGCACCGTGATCGAGCAGGTGCGCCCGGAACAACTCGCGGCGTACTTCCTCGACTGGGGACCGCAGTCTGCTGCCATTCTTGTCCTGCTGAGCCTCGAGTTAGGCCACACGGGCCCGGAGTCCACAGTCGGTGAGTACCTCGCGGCGACCGTCCGCGCGATGGCTCACCAGCTCGATGCTCGTGCGACCTGGACCGAGGCCGACTTGGACAGGCTGCTGACGGTCCAGTTGGTCAACCCGGGCCGGTTCATCGATGACCTCGCGTTCCGCTACCAGGTGGTGGCGCTGCTACGCCAGGCGAACGACGCCGCCATCACGCCTCGGTTGCGCCACGCGATGCTCGAGGGACTGAACCGGATCGGGGGTGTGGACTTCGAAATCGCAGAGACCGTCGCCGCCGCGTGGGGGCTGATCGAGCGATCAAGCACGAGCCGCTATGTCCCGCCGACGCACACCAGCGCGCTCGACATCGATAGCGATCTACCTATCGTCGCCACGGTGCTCGTGCTCACTTCACAGTTCATCGCCCCGGCGGAAGCCTCGAGTTTCCTGGATGCCCTCGAGGCGCTCGCGCCGGAACGAGACATCCTGGTGCTAAGCGACCAGACCATGGCCCGTTCTCTCGGTCCGACACGCCCACAGCGCACCCATCTCATGTTGACCCAGGGGCGAAACTACACGCCCTGGCCGCGCGATCCCATGATCCTCGCGCGCCGGTCCGATGGCGGCGTCGGCATCATCGTCCGACCCAATCGGCAGACCGGCCGGGAGGACGATACCGACCTCGGCCGTCTGCTCGTGGCCCAACTGCCCGCGGAACTGGACGCCCACTGGCACGAGCCCCGATGGCAAACCTCGAGCACTCCTTTCCACAACGGCCAGATCTTGTTAACAAACGACACTGTGTGGGTGAGCGTCCACTCGCTGGAATGGGCGATCCTCGAGCGACTCGGCGTCGACCGCGTGCCGGTGGAGTCGTTCAACACGGCCGCAGGCATCGACCGCTATCTGGACGCCGCCAGGACCGCGGCGCTCGAACTCGGTCGTCTGTTCGGCCGGCAGCCTCGATTCGTCCATGCGTTGCCCGAGACCGGCACGAGCGACCAACGACGCGATGCGTTGCTCCGCCTGAGCGGTGGCGGCGGCTTCGACCTCGACTCGCTCGTCACGATCGTGCCCGCGAACGAGACCTCGCCAACGCGCGCGATCGTGGCCAGCGTCGAGGAAGGCATGCGGCTGCTTGGATCTCTGTCGGCCGAGGACGCCGCAGCCATGCGCCGTACCTACGGGATCGAGGCAACGACGGACGTGATCGCTAGCATCACGGAGACGTCTCGCACCCAGCGAGCTGAAGGTCTGGATGAGTTCCTCGGCGCTGTTGCCGAAAACCTCGCGGCGCGCGGGATCCAGGTTTTGCGTATTCCCACGCTGCTGGCCCCCACAAACATGCTCGCCGACCGCACCGACCTCCGCCACGCTGATTTCCTGATCGGCTGGAACAACGTCGTCATCTCCAGTTCCGGCGGCCACCACCGCGCCGAAGGGTTCGCTAGCGGCCTCCCCCTTGGCGACGCCACGGCAACCGCGCTGTTCCGCGCTGTCGACGTGGAGATGCGGTTCCTGCCTCCTCTGACCGCCAGCGTGGTCCGCAACGGCGGATACCGGTGCGCCACCAACCACCTCCGCGGCTCCCCGGCCCTCACAGCTGGCACCCAGCGCGCCGGCGCGGGAGCCCGCTAACATGCGCGTGCTGATCGTCGACCCGGATCCAGACACGAGCGCAACGTTGCCGGCGCTCGTCGCGAACAACGCGATCAACTGGACGAGCGTTGCGGATGGCACTGCTGGTCTCGAAGCGACTCGTGCGGGCCGTTTTGCGCTCGTCGTGATGGAAGTCGTGCTGCCCGGAATCGGCGGACCCGGCTTCCTCACCCAGTTGCGGCGCGAGAGCGCCGTCCCGGTACTCATCCTGAGCAGTCGCGCTGAACAACTGGACCGAGCAGTGGGCCTGGAGATGGGCGCCGATGCCTACCTGGCGAAGCCAGCCGACCCGAAGGAACTTCGCGCCCAGGTCGGCGCTCTCCTGCGACGTCAGTACCATCGGACCTCGTGGAGAGCACCGCTTGCCGTGGGAGGTCTGAAGCTCTATCCCGGCAGCTACCGTGTCACCGATGACGATCAGCTGGTGAACTTGACGAGCCTGGAGTTCGACCTGCTCCTGTTGTTGATGCGCAACGTCGGCAACCCCGTTACCCGAGACGACTTCGCGGAACTCACCCACGGTCGGCGCGCGGCGTCGCACGAGCGGGCGCTCGACACCCATGTACGCAATCTCCGCCGCAAGCTAGGCCGCGACCGGATTCGCACCAAACACGGTGTGGGCTATGTGTTTCCTCGAACCGTGCGCAAAGCCGCTGCCAACCCCTGAATCTCCGTGCTGGCCGAGGCTAGTCTTCGCGCAGGGCTGAAACCGGATCGATACGTGTGGCTCGACGGGCCGGCATCCAGGCCGCCAGCGCGCCCACCACAACCGCCGCGACGAGCACCAGCCCGTAGGTGAGCGGGTCGGTCGGTCGGATGCCGAAGAGCAACTGGGTCAGGAACCGGGTCACGCCGAAGGCGCCCACCAGGCCGACAAGGGCTCCTAGCAGGACGATGCCCAGCGCCTGGCGCACGATCATCAGCACTGTCGCCGCCGAGTCGGCGCCCAGCGCCATGCGCACACCGATCTCCCCAGTGCGTTGGGTAACCGTGTAGGCGACGATCCCGTAGGTGCCGACAATGGCGAGCACCGCCGCGCAGGCCGCGAGTGCCGCCAGCAGTGCCGTGTTGAAGCGTGGCTGCGCTACCGACTCCCAGAGCAGATCCGCAATCGTGACGATGGCGGTGGGCGCGAGCTGCGGATCCATGTCTGCGAGCACGTCGCTCACGGCCGCCGCCGCCGCGCCTGGCTCGAGATCCGAGTAGACAACGATGTGCATCTCGCTCAACGGGAGCTGCCCGTGCGGGATAAACAACTCTGGCGCGAATTCCGACTGCAGGCCGCCGTGGCGAATATCGGCGACGACACCTACGATCTCGAGATCGCCGGCCATCGGCATGCGTAGCATCTGCCCAATCGGATCGATGTCCGTGAAGTAGCGCTCCACGAGCGTTTCGTTGACCAGCGCTATCTTGCGGTCATCCTCGCCGTCCAGCCTGTCGAACGAGCGACCACTCACGAGCTCTATCCCCATCGCTTCGATATAGCCGGGCAAGATCGTGCGGAAATCAGCGTTAGGCCGCACCGTCGGAGCGAGTGCGTCGAGACCCAGTACGCTGAAACTCATCTCGAAAGCGACGCCCACCTCGCTCATCGGCAGGTCGGACACGGCACCCGCGCCCTTGACACCCGGCAGGTCGGCGACCCGCGTGACGAGTTGCTTGAAGAACGTGCGCATGTCGTCCGACTGGTAGCGCGAACGTGGCAACTCCACGGCGACAGCCACCACACCATCTTGGCGGAAACCGGGGTCCACGTCGTTAAGCCGGGAGAAGCTGCGCACCATGAGTCCAGCGCCCACGAGCAACACGATGGCCAGAGCGACCTCGACGATCACCATCAACTCGCGCAGCCGGCGGCCGCCGGCTGCCTGGACGCCGGATGCGCCAGCGGGCTTGAGCAACTCTGCAAGGTTCGGGGACATGCTGCGAACCGCGGGCAGCATGCCGAACAGCACGCTAGCGCCGATCGACAGCGCTGCGGCGAACAGGAGCACCGTGGCATCGAGACTGATCTCCGCACCCCGCGGGACCTCCGCCGGCATCACTCTGCGCAGGAGGGCCACACCCCACAGAGCCAGCAGCAGTCCCCCGGTGCCACCGAAAAGCCCGAGCAGCAGACTCTCAGCGAGCGAGCGTTGGGCTAGGTCGCCGGCCCGAGCGCCCAGGGCCGCGCGCACGGCGAACTCACGTGCCGTGGCGGACGACCGCGCGACCAAGACGTTCGCGATGTTGGCGCAGGCGATCAGGAGTACGAGAAAGACCGCCGCCGAAAGCACCCACAAAGTCGTTCCGACATCGCCGAGAACTTCCGCACGCAACGGGCGGACGCGCATGCCCCAACCTTCGTTGGTGCCGCTGAATTCACGGTCGAGCCGTTCGGCAATCGCGCCTACCT
This sequence comes from Acidobacteriota bacterium, assembly GCA_029263295.1. Taxonomy (GTDB): domain Bacteria; phylum Acidobacteriota; class UBA890; order UBA890; family WLXD01; genus WLXD01. Next base: position 17,292 of record JAJCXT010000118.1, read on the forward strand.
CGTCGTTCGCCGCCGCCACAGAGGCACCGTCACTCAGACGGGCGACCGTGTCGAACATGCGATGGGCGCGATCCAGCAAGACCCCTTCGTCCAGCGTGAGGGGCGTGTACATCTCCACCCGATCGTCGCCAGGTGGGAACTGAAAGCCCTCTTCGCTGACGCCGATGACCGTGTACGGCTGGCTATCGAGTTCGATCGTCGTGCCCACGATCTCAGGGTCGGCACCGAAACGGCGTGTCCACGATGCATGGGTCAGTACGACCTGCTTTTCGCTGCCGGGCTTCTCGTCAGCTTCCCCGAAGACGCGACCGATCTCTGGCCCCGCCTGTAGAACGCTGAAGACGCGTGGCGAGATGATCAGCGTGCTGACGCGGGCGGGGCGCTCGAGCGCCGTCATCGTGAAGCCGACGTAGCGATACATCGCGACCTGCCCGTCGAAGGCAGCGGCGCTGTCGCGTACATCGCGATAGTCGCCCATCGAGAATCTCGAATTCTCCAGGCCCTGGGCTTCGTTGGTCTGCCAAAGAACCACCAGCTGATCCTCATCGCCAAAGCCGAGCGAGCGCAGGAGCACACCGTTGACGACGCTGAAAATCGCGGTATTCGCGCCGATCGCGATGGCCAGGGTGGCAAGCACTACCAGCGTAGGGCCGGGCGTAGAGAGTAGGGACCGCGCCGCAGCCTTGAAGTTGTCCATCTGGGAAGCCTACCGATCGTGGAATTCGAGGGAATCTGATTCAGACGCGTGTCGCAGCAGCCAGGCGTGGAAACGCTCCGCCTGGTCCGGCCGCAGCAGCGCCGCGATTTGGTTGTGCACGCCACGCATGGCGTCCTGCACCTCGGGACGAAACTGCTCCCACATGAGCTGCACGGTGTGCTGGTTCTCGGCGATCACGGCGTGGATCTTCGCGACCTGCTCATCATCGAGATCGAGGTAATCGCGAAGCTCATCCATTGCCACCTGGTTCTCACCCAGTAGCGAGACTGATGCCGCCACTCGGCCAATGTGGTGCCGTTCGAAAACGGTCCCGCTGAGGGCGCCGGCCGCGAATACGACCAGGAGAACGGCGCCGGCCCGCAGCCGAGGACCGATCATCGTCGGGCCTCGTCAAGCGACGCTGGCCGGAACTGCGCCATCAGCACCTCGACGCTAGGCGGCGTCGGGCCGCCAACCAGGGATCCGGCAACCCCGTCCGGTGCCAGCGAACGCTCCATCCAGCGAAACGCCACTGAGTCGTTGGAAGGCAACGCCAGCCACAGAATCACCATGGCCGCGGCAGAGGCCGCTACCAGCCACGCCGCGCGCTCGGACAGCACGTCGTACCAGCCTTCCTGGGCTGCCGCGTATGCCACCAGCGGACCCGCCGCATCCTCGCGGATCCGCGACGCCAGACCCGCCCAATACTCTGGATCCTGCGGCAGGTTCGAGTTGGGATTCTCAGCCATCATTGGAGCATACCTTGCCGCGGGTCCATGGCCGTCCGAAGTTGCTTGCGGGCACGATGCAGATGCGTGCGCACCGTGCCTTCGCTGACACCGAGCATCGCCCCGGCCTCGATGCTCGTAAAGCCTTCGAGGTGGCACAGCCGGACGCATGCCTGCTGCATCGGAGCGAGGTCCTCGATGGCGCGCGCCACGTCGCCAGCGGCGATCGCGTCAGGCGGCGACGGGGCCGGCGGTTCGTCCTCGAGAAGGGTGAGCGGGGCCAGGGCGGCACGACGGCCGTCCTTGCTGATCGCCGTGCGGGCCACGTTACGAACAATGGTGTAGAACCACGCGCTGAACGGCCGCCGATCGTCGTAGTCGGACAGTGCTCGCACCGCTCGATGAAAGCCCTCCTGGACGACATCTTCGGCGTCCTCGACGCGGCGAGTGTATTGCCAGGCAAGAGCCATGGCCGGCCGCAGGTAGCGGCGCACGAGGGCATCGTAGGCGTCGGCATCGCCGCCCTTCGCCGCTCGCGCCAGCTCCTCATCGGTTCGATTCTGCTCGTTGCTCATGGCTTTGTCCCGGGAGCATACGCTAGCCACCCCCGGGACCCGGCCGTCGGCTGCTACTGGTGACCACCGCCCTCATGTTGGCCGTGCTGGCCATGCTCGCCGTGCTCACCCGTCGGCCCGCCCATCATTCCGCCGACCATCTTGGCGAACTTCTCTTTCTGGATGTCGTTGAGTTCCCCGACGATGGCGCCGTGGATCCGCTGCAACTCGGCCATCGCCGCGAACCCTTCGATGAACGTCGGCGCCAGCACCTCGCGCTGCGGCGCTGAGAGCTCGAGTTCGGCCGCCCACGCCGCAAAGTGCTCCTGCGGGTCGATCGGCTCGCCGGCTGCGCCGTGCTGGCCGTGCTGGGCCTCGGCAGTCGGGGCCCACGGCTGTATGACGCCAACGGCGGCCGCCAGAATAGCGATCATCATTACGCCCATCAGGGCCTGGTGCAGTGTCTTCATCAAGGTGTCTCCAGTACGTGAACACGGGATGCGCGCCTCTCCCTTGAGGCGCTTCTACCCTGCAGTACCCGCGAGGCGCCGATTCCGTTGACATCGTCTCGCACACCACGAATCTCGTCGGTGGTACCGACCGCCGGCGATGATCTATGCTCTCGATCCGCCCATCAGATTTCTGTCACTGGAGGCTACCTGTGGACACACTGACACGCCGTGCCATGGTGAAGGGCGGGATCGCGAGCCTGCCCCTGACAGCCGCGGCAGGCAGGATCGCTGCCGCTGAGCGGCAGGGCCCGGATGAGTTCGCGGCGCTGCAGAGCCGCGTGAAGTTCACCGGCGATGGTCCGCAGTTCACGCCGCCCGAAGCCATCGATGTTCTGAGCCGCATCGTCAACGATCGCGGCATCGACGCCGACTACTACAGCCGTGGCGGGGTCGTGACCGAACTCGAGGAGCGCATGGCGGCGATCCTCGGCAAGGAACGGGCGGTCTTCGTTCCCACCGGGACCCTGGCCAACCACTTGGCCGTGCGTGTTCTGGCCGGCGCCGATCGCCGCGTGGCGGTGCAGTACGAAAGCCACCTCTACAACGATTCGGGCGACTGCGCCGAAGTGTTGAGTAATCTCAACCTAGTACCTCTGGCTCACGGTGGCGGCACGTTTACCGTGGAAGATGTGCAGGAACTCTTCGATCGCACGGCATCGGGACGGGTGACTACCGGCCTGGGTGTCATCGCGATCGAATCGCCGATCCGTCGCCGCCTCGGTGAGTTGTTCAACTACGAAGAGATGAAACGGATTAGCCAGTTCGCCCGCGAGCACGGCATCCGCACCCACCTGGATGGCGCCAGACTGTTCATGGCGGCCGACTACACGGGCATCTCACCGCGACAGTACGCCTCGCTCTTCGACACGGTGTACGTGTCCATGTGGAAGTACTTCAATGCCCCCTCCGGGGCGATCCTCGCTGGCCCCGCGGAGCTACTGGACGACCTCTACCATCCGCGCCGTATGTTCGGGAGCGCGCTTCCGCAGGCGTGGCCGCTGGCGGCGATGGCTTTGCACGGGATCGACGGCTTCGAGGAACGCTTCGCGGCGGGGGTGCGCGCATCCGAAGAGCTGATCGTAGCGCTCGACGCGGCACATGGGCTACGCGTCGAACGCGTCGCGAACGGCTCCAACATCTTCGAGCTCCACGTCACGGGCCCCGACCCCAGGGCCTACAGCGCGCGCCTCGCGCTGGAGGGGATTCTGTTGCCGGCACCGCTGCCCGGAGGAGGATTCGCTCTCAAGGTGAACGAGACCCTCACGCGTCGGCCCGTCGCAGCGATCGCGGGCGCGTTCGCCGACGCGCTGGGGAACTAGACCGATGCCTGGGGAAACGCTGGATGGAAGTCGCCGTGGGTCCGTGTGTCTGGCGCTCGCGCTGGCAGTGATCGGTACGTCCGGCGCCTGCTCCGCCGCGGACCGTGACGCCGACGCTGCCGACCCGACGAGCGACGAGCGCCGCGCGGCCCTGGCCCCTGGTGCCACGGGTCTGGCAGTGGAGATACCCGTCGGACCAGTGGCCCTCGTCGGCGCGACGATCGTGGATGTGACCGACGGAGGTCGCGATGTCGAGGACGCGGTGGTCCTCATGTCCGGGGATCGCATCGTCGCGGCCGGGCCACGTGGCGAGATCGAACTGCCAAACGACGTACAGGAGATCGACGTAACGGGCCGCTGGATCGTGCCTGGCCTCATCGACGCTTTCGCGACCCTGAACGACCAGACCTATGCGGACGCGTATCTGGCCATGGGTGTGACCGGGATCGTGGGAGTGGGCGGAGGCCGTCGCGGCGAACTATGGCTTCAGGCCGACCCCGGCCCACGCGTGTTCCCGCTCGATGGCGTCGGGTCCGAGCCGATGGAATCGGTGGCCGCGGTCGAAGCCGCCATCGATGAACTGGCCGCCAACGGCGTTCGCGTAGCTCTGCTCATGTATGGCCTCGACGTCGAGCAACTCGAAGCCGCGATCGGCCGTGCCCGCCAGTTGGGCATGGCAACGATCGGTGAACTCGGGCGCGCTACGTATGCCGAAGGCGAACGGCTCGGCCTCGATGCTTTTGTTCACACAACCCGGTACAGCCTCGATATCGCGCCGCGCGAGATGGCTGCGGCGGTGGCCGTGGAGCCCTTCAGCAACGAACTGGACAGCCCCAAATGGAAATACTACCTGTGGTTGGCTCGCAGCGACCCGGACTCGACCCCGGTCGCCGACCACGCCGAGGTCCTCGGTGCCGGGCCCGCCTTCCTGATTCCCACGCTGAGTCTCCTCTACCTGGACTACGAGCAACACGCGAACCCCTGGGACTTCCCGGTCGCCGCCTGGCTGGATGCCGAGCAGATCAACGCTCCGGCCGACCCGCAGACGGGAGACCATACGTACGATGACGCGCACATGGCCGCCTATGCCGAGGTCGCGGCGCAGGTCTTGGAACTCGAGTCACGGTATCGCGCGGCCGGCGCCAGCTACCTCGCTGGCAGCGCCACCGACGTCTGGGGCACCATGCCGGGAATCTCGCTGCACAGCGAGATGGAGATGCTCACCCGCATCGGGCTCTCGCCGCGCGCGGCGTTGGCCGCAGCAAGCGCCAATGTTGCCAAGGCCCTCCATCTGGACGGACTCGGTACAGTAATGGCTGGCAACTTCGCGGATCTTGTCGTCACCACCGGTAATCCCACTCTCGATCTCGCAACATTGCAGCGCCCCGAGCTGGTCGTGTCGGCCGGTCGCCTGGTGCGCTGGGAGGCCCAATGAACTCAGCACGCCTGCCGAAGATACCGCTGCTCGTGCTCCTGCTCGCCATCGTGGCGGGCCCAGCGGCCGCGCAGGACGGCCAGGAGCGCACGGTACGCGCCCGCGTGCAGCCGCGCCCCGGGGCCCCCGTCGAGATGATGGAGATGCAGGTCCACGAGGTACCCGTTAACCCCGAGTCCGTCGCAGCGGCCGCGGCGGACCTGGAGGACACGGAGATTGTTCTGGGCGTGATGATCGACGGCCTGCCGATGGCCTATCCGATCCGTTACCTGGCCGCAGTTGAAGTCGTGAACGACGTTGTCGGTGACACGTCGCTGGCGCCCACGTGGTGACCCATCACCGGATCGGGCGTCGTGTACGCCCGTCGTCAGGGAGGCCAGGAACTGACCTTCGACTTCGCCTCGGGACTCGTCGACAACAACCTGCTGATCGTAGATCGCGAGACTGAGAGCGTCTGGTCACAGCTGGCCGGCCAGTCGATCGGCGGCCCCATGGAGGGAACTCCCCTGGAGTCGATTCCCACCATGCAAACGACGTGGAAATTCTGGCGTGGCAAGCATCCCGACACACGCGTCATGGTGCTGGAACGCGAAGGGCGCCGCTACGTCTATCAGGACTTCGAGCCTGGTACCCGGCGCAGCAGCGAAGGCGACCATGATGTCTCCACCGTCGGTCTCGGCCTGGCCCTCGGCAATGACTCGCGGTTCTTTCCCCTGCGCGAACTCGAGGGGGCGAAGGCGCCGCTGAGCCTCGACGTTGACGGCCAGTCTGTGACGATCCACTTCGACGCAGAGGGGCTTACTGCGTGGGCCACAGACGCCTCGGGCGAGTTGCTCATGACCGTTCTGGCATACGAGTCTGGCTGGCTGACCTTCTTCCCGGACTCGCAGGTCTGGACGCGCTAGCGACCCGTGATGGGCACGCCGCGAGCCAGAGCCTAGCCACGAAAAAAGCGCGGGCAGCTCAACAGCTGCCCGCGCTCAATTTTCTGGCTGGAGGACTAGCCTACCAGCGACCTCCGCCGCCGCCACCGCCACGATGACCGCCGCCACCGCCGCCGCCGCTGCTGCCGCGGGGCTGAGCTTCGTTCACGCGCAGGTTACGACCACCGAGCGAAGCGCCGTTGGCTTCGGAGATAGCGTTGTCGCCGTCGGCGTCTTCCATCTCAACGAAACCGAAGCCACGCGAGCGACCAGTGTCACGGTCCGTGATGACCGTGGCGTCCTGCACGGTGCCGAACTGGGCGAAAAACTCACGGAGATCCTCGTCGGAGGTGCTCCAGGACAAATTACCTACATAGATTCTCTTCACGAAACTCAGACTCCAAACGTGGGCTACTAGCGATCCAAAGAATGGTATCTGATGGTTCTCGCGGCTGCACCACTTTAAATAGAATCCACTTCACGCCCACAGCCGGAGTTCGACGTCGTGCAAGCCCTGAAACTCGCGGATCGAACAGCCATCGTCTACACCGCCGCCGCAGCCCTGCTACTCGTGTTCGCGGGTAGCGACGTGCCCGGTCGGTGGGGGCGCGTGACGGTCCACATCGCCATCGTGGCCGGAGTGCTGGTACTTGTGCGGCTGGCGCCACGAGGCGGCATCTGGATCATCGCGCGGACAGTCTACCCGCTGCCCCTGCTGTTGTTCTGGTGGGGCCAACTGGAGCACGAGATCCCGCTGCTGTGGGGCTCCTACTGGACCACCGACTGGCTCGTCCGAGGCGATGCCGCGCTGTTCGGCGGTCATCCGACCGTACTCGTACAGTCACTCTTCACGGCGTGGCTCGACGAGTTGATGGCGTTCTGTTACCTGAGCTACTACTTGTTCCTCGCCGTTCCAGTCGTGCTCGTGTTCAAGCGGCGGTTCGCCAGTGCAGTCGCGAGCTACGGTGCGATCCTGCTCACCTACGCGGCGAACTTCACGCTGTTCGTTCTGTTCCCAGCTAATAGCCCGCCACAGATCCTGCAGCAGTACCCGGACCTCCAGGCGAGTCCTTTTACCGGATTCGTGCTCGGGGATCTGATCCGCTCGCTGCAGGCCACCGACAGCGTTACCGGGGCGGCCTTCCCGTCGTCCCACATCGCCGGTTCGATGGTGTGCACGCTGGTCGCACTGCGGTTCGTACCGCGCCTCGGTCGCGCACTCGTTCCGCTGCTGATCGGCATGAGCATCGCGACCGTCTATCTGGGCTACCACCATGCGCTCGATCCGATCTTCGGACTGCTGCTGGGTGCCGCAGGTTACGCAGCAGCACGTCGTATCGAACCGGGCCTGGAGCCGGCAGCGACGGCTGATACCTGATGCCTGGGCCAACGGCTCCTGCGCGCGCGGATCGTGCCTTCTTCACACGAGACCCGGTAACCCTGGCACGACGTCTACTGGGCCAGCGACTGGTACGCACTGAACGCGGTCAACGTACCTGCGGGATCATCGTGGAGACGGAAGCCTACCTCGGCACTCCAGACCGCGCCGCCCATACCTACGGCGGTCGCCGCACCGAACGAAACCAGAGCATGTGGGCGGCCGGGGGCCATGCCTATGTCTACCTCATCTACGGGATGCACTGCTGCATGAACGTAGTCGCTGGTCGCGCGGAGGACCCGGTCGCCGTTCTGATACGCGCGCTGCAACCCGACGAAGGTACGCCCGGCATGTACCGGCGTCGCGCAGCCGCACGACGCGACGTCGACCTCTGCTCGGGCCCCGGGAAACTCTGCCAGGCGCTGGCGATCGATCGTCAACTCGATGGCGCGGACCTCGTCTCGGACGATCGCCTATTCGTGGAGCTGCTGCGACGACGACAGCTCCCCACGCGTGCGATCATCGTCGGGCCGCGGGTCGGTGTGGACTACGCTGGCGACTGGACCGCGAAGCCGCTGCGGTTCACGATCGCCGGCAACACCAGCGTCAGCCGGCCACGGCCGCGATAGGCGTCGTGAACGTCAGTCGGCGGTCAACGGAACAATGAGCCGCACGTGACCAGCGAGTAGGCCAATCTCGAGTTCAGTTGCCGGCGGCATTGAATCGCCATCGACCTGCCAGCGGAACGGCTCGGCGGCGCTGACCCGGTAGCTTTTCGCCCGACCGTACTCGGCCACCAATGCCGGGAGGCGCATCTTGAGCATTGAAGCGAGCGTCGTCCAGGCGACAAACCAGGGCGCCGCCCTCCGGTTGGCCAGATGGTCCAGCTGCCCGTCATGGACCTCGGCCCCCGGCGTCATCTCCCAGCCAATCGCGTAGGTCGCGGCGTTGCTGATGATCACCGAGGGATAGCGACCGTCGAGGGCCACGCCATCAGCCTCCAGCGCGACTCGAGTGGGCCGAATTCGCAATAACGCGGGTATCCCGGCGAGCACATACAGCAGCGTCGAACCGCCGTGGCGATAGAGCCACTGACCCCACGGCCGGGCGCGAAAAGCGTCGACGCCTGCGGTGACCCACCCGTCATAGCCAACGCCCACCATCGAGAGAAAAATGCGGTCGCCGACCGTGCCGACATCGATGGGCGTGGGCCTGCCCGTGGTCAGCAGGCGAATGGCTGCATGCGGGCTACGCGGAATGCCGAGCTCGCGGGCCATCACGTTGGCCTTGCCGATAGGTACGAAGCCCACCGGTGTCTCGTCGCCGGCCAGACCCGCGACCGTCTCGCGTAACGTCCCGTCGCCGCCGATGACTACCAGCAGATCGCGTTCGCCGCGCTGCTGCGCCAACTCCGTCGCGTGGCCACCGCGTTCCGTCGGCCAGATATCCACGTGCCAGTCGGCGCCCCGCAGATACTCCGCGGTCTCCTCGGCGATGCGCAGCGGTCGCTGCTCGCCGGCCACCGGATTGACGATGATGAGTGCACGCATGACGGCTGCTGAGCCTAGCAGCTAGCTGCCCGTGGTAGGCGACACGTAGCGGACATAAGCAGGCCCCGGCGCCACGAGGACGCCGGGGCCACTTGTGCCTATTTGCAGGTGGCAGTGGGACTCCCCGATTTCAGGGGTGCAACCACACACGGACCTGAGGCCCAGAAAGAAGACCCCTACGGGGCTGCCACCTCCGTAAAGCTGTATCTGTCAGATAACACTTAAATCACCTCCTCGCTGAGCGCGACCGTGTCGGCGGGTCCCAGTGCCGCCCGGTTCATCGTGGGCCGCTCGATGCCCTAGCAGAACCGCCACGTCAATCCTCCAGGATTACGTGATTCACCCGGCGACCCACGCTAACCGCGAGCCGCCCCGAAGGCATGCTAGCAAGTCATGCTGCCGTTTCGCTACCGGGCAGTCACCGCTTTTTCGGCCACGGCCGCGGCGCCAGCCAGTAGCAGCGGCTACGGGTATCGCACGGTGTTGAGGAGCCAGCCCGATCGCGCGTCGCGAAACACATCGCTGCACCCAGCGCCGAAGGTGCGCCTGCCCAGTCTCGGGGCTCCGCCACCACCGCCGCCGCCCCAGCCACCAGCAACACCTCCGCTCCCTTCAACGTCCGGTGAACTCGTCTCTGCGACACCAGGAGTCGCCCCCATTACGCCACCGGCGCTTCCGCCCCAGCTGAATCCACCCCCTGGCGCGCTCCACGAATCATCCAACGCCCCTACCAGCCAGCCACGACTACAGCTCAGGCCCCAGCCGCCTCGCCAATACGTGAAGCTCAGGAGATGAGCCTTCGACTGGGCCGACACCAGGTCGAGGGTCTCCAGCGACATCAGGTGGACCATGTCGAGCGAGGTTCCAGCAAGATCTTCAGGGCGTAGCCCGTACTGCCAGAACACCTTGTCCCCACTCCTGGCCTCAGTCTCCGCGGTGGTTGTAGCCCGCGGTCCATCTTCATCGCCCACGCGTACCACGGTCGGGAACCCGAGCGTCAACAGCGCGCGACCGAATACCGAGCGCCAGCCCGGTCTCGTCTCCGTCGAAAACAGAGCGTCGGCCACCGCCAGCCGGCGGTCGAACTCGAGCAGCGACTCATTGTAGTTCGCCTCGGGCTCGGGGTTACGACGCTCCCAGAAAAGCCGAATGAACTCGGCGCGCTCCACATCGCTGTCCAGGCTCCCGTACGTCTCGGACTCTTCCCTGGTTGCGACCGTCGAGACCGGGCCCTCGATCCAGTTCGCAGCCCACTCGCTGAACTTCTGCTGCGCGGGAGGGGCGGCGAGGCCATCTACCGGCGCCGCAGCCGTGACCGTGGCCGCAAAGTCCGCCGGCGGCACCATGCGGTAGTTCCTACTCTGGCTGACGCCCATCGAGGCGCAACCGACCATCAGCGAGAGCCCCAGCAGCGCTAGGGCACGCGCCGATCCGCGGCGCGCGACCGCGACCACGAGCGTCATGGGTAGCGCACGGTGTTGCGCAGCGTGCCCGCCACGATCTGGCCGAAGAAATCCGCACAGCCCGGCTCGAAGACCGCCGGGTTCGCCCGCCCCCGGGGCCCAGGAAATCCATACGGATTGGTATTGGCCATACCGCCACTGCCCGCTACGTCAGGGGAAAGCGATTCGCCGATCGTCCGATCCCCGCCGCCATAAGAGGAAGCGCCATACTGTCTGCCCCCCTCCCAGCCGCCAGCCCGCCAGCCGAACCGGCAGGACATGCGCCAGGCGCCTGCCGTATACCAGAAGCTCAACGCGTAGGGGCTCTGCCCCAGTTGCGCCGCCATCGACGTGGTTGGTGTGGCCATCAAGCGAGCCATGGCGAGCGAGGTGCCGCCCTGGAGATCCTCGGGGCGCAGACCGTACTGCCACAACACGCGATAACCGCCCTTCGCCTCGACCGGGTCGCCGGCCGCGAGCAGCTCCTGATCAGCGTCCCAGGCTTTGACGAGGGTCGGGAAACCGAGCGCCACCATCGCAATACCGAAGGGCGTGCGCCAGCCCGGATGGCCATCCGTGGCGAACAGATCGGTCGACACGGTCACCCGGCGGTTGAAGTCGCCCAGGTACTCGTTGTGAGCTTCATCCGGCTGCGGATCACGGCGGCGCCAGAACAGTTCAATGAACTCGGCCCGCTGGGCATCACCGCTCAGTCGGCGATAAGTCTCGACTTCGCCAGGAGTGGCGATGAGCGATACGGGCCCCTCCAGCCACGACGCGGTCCAGGTCGCCACGCTCTGGTTCACGCGTGGCTCATCCAGGCCCTCGGCGGGCTCGAGGCGCTGAGATCTCAGGGCGTAGTCCGAAGGCGGCACCAGTGGATAACTCACCGGCTGGTACCTACCGCTCGAGCACCCAACCAGGGCACAAAGCAGAGCCGCGGCAGACAGACGCGTTGCGTTGCGTACAATCATTGGGCAATCCTCACCGTTGGCGGGGAGCTGACGGTGAACGCGTCGTAGGGGAACTTCGCTCGCCGCCAACCCTACCCCCGAAATCACGAACAGCACAAGGGAGCCCATGTTGAACCTCCGCCGAGTCTTTGCCGTACTGCTACTGGTTGTTTGTGGGGCCCTCGCCGTACCGTCCGATGCGCTGCCGCAGGCCGAGAGTGAGGGTGGGGATGAGCGCCAGCTCTATCGCACGCTCTTTCTGCGAGCCGCACCGGGAGAACTTGCCACGGTTCTCGAAATGCTCCAGGAACGCTGGCCCACCTGGGAAGCTGCCAGCGAAGTCGGCCCATTCCGTATGCGGCACAGCCAGGGCGACCAGTGGGACCTGATGCTCGTTTTTCACGTCGGCGATGGCTTCGATGACTACTTCGACGCGACGGCTGTCGAACGCGCCGCCCAGGCCTGGGCCGAGGCGGGCGAGAGCGACGGTGAATTCGAAGCTCGACTGCTTCCGCATGTGGCCTGGCGCGAGGAGCTATGGGTCTGGGGGCCCTCCGCTGAAGATGTCGCGGCGCGCTTCGCCGACGCCGGCTACTTCCACGTCGAGGTCTTCCTCGCCATCGCGGGTAAACGCGCGGAGCTGTTGAACCAGCGGGCCATGGAGAATGTCTATCTGGATGGTATCGGTCGGGCCCGTAACCTGATCTTCGAGCGCGCCGGCGGCGCGGCATGGGATTCCTACACAATCGGCTTCTATCGCGACATCAAGCACTTCGCGGAAAGCGCGGACATCGCAGACGACGTGGAGGAACGCGCGGCCGTCGCGGCCGGCTTCGAATCCTCCTCGACGATCGGCACCTACCTGCGCTCGCTGATCGCCCAGCACCACGACACGCTGGCGACGGCGATCCGCTAACCTGACCCGTTACCCGTGCCAGGGGCGCGGCGGGAAGTCTCGCCCACCGCGCCCTGGTCCTTGAATCCCGACACCTGGACTAGGCACACTCTGGGCGCGGCAAGACCCTGCCGCGCTCGCCGCGACAGCCCCCTCCGTCGCCGTCGGAACATACCAACGCCCGTCTGCTTCTGGAGAACCTGTGCCCATGCTCGCGCGACCTCTGCTCATAGCCGGTTCGGTCTGCTGCCTCGTCCTCATCGCCACCGTGGCAACGACTGCACTTCTGCCCATCAACACGGCGCTCGCCCAGGAAGCGGTGGGCGAGTGGTCTCAGTGGCGCGGTGCGCACCGTGACGGCATGGCTCCCGACACAGGCCTGCTCGATGCCTGGGCCGAGGACGGCCCGCCCCTGCTTCACTCCTTCGCCGGCGCCGGCGGCGGTTTCTCGAGCATTGCCGTAACGCAGGATCGAATCCTCACGATGGGTGATCACGGCGACGAACAGTTCGTCCTGGCCTTCGATCGTGCCAGCGGCGAGGCCCTCTGGCGCACTTCCGTAGGGCCGGCCTGGATAGATGGCTACGGTGGACCGCGCGGCACGCCTACCGTGGTCGACGGGATCGCATATGCGCTCGGTACCGAAGGCGACCTGGTGGCACTCGACGTCGCCACCGGTGAGCTGCGCTGGCACCTGAACCTCGCCTCTGATCTCGGCGGCGCGGTACCACGCGCGGGGGGCGGGTACACCTGGAAGTATGCCGAGTCGCCGCTTGTCGATGGTGATCGTCTCATCGTCACTCCGGGCGGCCCGGAAACGCTGATCGTCGCGCTCGACCGGCATAGCGGCGAGCTTATCTGGAGCGCCTCGGTTCCTCGCTTCGGCGAGACGGGCGTCCCCGGTGCCGGATACTCCTCCGCGGTGATCTCGGAAGCCGGTGGCGTACGTCAGTATGTGCAACTCGTCGGTTACGGCGTGGTCGGTGTAGAAGCCGCTACCGGCCGCGTGCTGTGGACCTACGGCCGTATCGCCAATGATGTGGCCAACATCCCGACCCCGATCATCGACGGCGACTACGTCCTGTCCGCCACGGGATACGGTGCTGGCGCAGCGCTTATCCACCTTGTGGCCGACGGCGATGGCATCCGTGCCGAAGAGGTCTGGTTCCACGAAGGCAGCACGATGCAAAACCACCACGGCGGTCTCGTGCTCCACGAAGGAACTGTCTACCTGGGGCAAGGACACAACCGCGGCTTCCCACAGGCGGTCGACTTCGCGACGGGCGAAGTTCTATGGGGTCCGGAGCGCAATGCCGGCACGGGCTCGGGGGCGGTCATGTATGCCGATGGGCATCTGTACTACCGCTACCAGAACGGCACGATGGTTCTGGCCGAAGCGACGCGCGAGGGTTACGTCGAGACGGGCTCGTTCACCATCCCGAACCCGGCCACCTTCTCCTGGGCCCATCTCGTCATCGTCGATGGCCTCCTGTACGTCCGCGAGCAGGATGCGATCCACGTGTACGACGTGCGGGCCGACTGACCCTGAAGCCAACGCCTGGCACGCCTTCGTCGCTTGGTTCGTGAGATCCGGTCAACGGTGTTCGCCGATGGCAACCGCCGGGAGCTGCAGCACATCAAGCCGACGGTTGAGTTCCTCGATCTCACCGGTCTCCAACGTCGCGAGAGCCGCCAGCTGCGCATCGATCTCCACCGTCAGGTCGTCGAGACGTTCGACGAGTTGATCGGTGGGTCGCGCGTCCGTGCGCATGCCTCGTTGGCTCGACGCCGCCGTCAGCACCCAGGTCAGGTGTCCCTGGATCTGTGGCTCGCTCGCCCAGCCGCCTCCCTCGGTATTGGTGAGTTCGCCCTCGATCGCCGCGAGTTGCCCACGGACAGAGTCGATCGCCGTCGTGAGGTTCTCGCCGGTGCCGGCCGCCTGCAGCCTTTCCTGGACCGAGTCGAGTTGCTCGCGAATCGAACTGATGTGCCGGCGGCCCGTCTGGATACGACCCACCTCGCGCATCGCGCGCTGCAGGAAGTCGAACTGTTCCTGCAAGTCGGCCACGGTGATGTACGTGAGCCGCGGGTCCTTGCGCACCTCGAACTCGCGCTCCTGCACAGTCTCGCCGACGGTCAGACGAACACGGTAACTACCCGGCACCGCACGCGGGCCGGGTGGCGAGAACGGACCGCCCAGATCCGGCCCCCGATAGCTCAGGTCCCAGACGAAGCGGTTCAGCCCGACGGCGGCCGGCGGAGAGTTTCGACGCGCGTTGGCCGAGAACTCGCGCACGAGTTCCCCGCTGGCATCGAGGATCTCGAGATCCGGAACCGCGGAGTTGTCCCCGAGCATGTAGTAGATGAGCGCGCCATCCGGGGGGTTCTCGCCAAGCCAGGCGCGCGGCATCATGGCGCCGAACACACGATCGCGATCGTAGTCGCGGCTGGAGGTCGTGGCGCTGGTGCGATATGCCGGCCGCGGCGCAAACAGCCAGGCGTCCGCTGACGTCGCCTCGTCGCTGAGTTGGTGGAGCGGGCTCAGGTCGTCGAGCACCCAGAACGCACGCCCCTGAGTGGCGACGACGAGATCGCCGAAATGAACCCGCAGGTCGGCAACCGGCGTGATCGGCAGGTTCAGCTGCAGGCTCTCCCAGCTGCGTCCATCGTCGAAGGAAACGTAGAGGCCGAACTCGGTGCCGGCGTACAGCAACCCTTCGCGGGCCGGGTCCTCGCGCACCACACGCACCGGTGATCCCGCCGGGATGCCGCGGCTGCCGTCGGCAATGCGACGCCAGGTCTGGCCGAAGTCGGTGGTTCGATAGATGTACGGGGCCCAGTCGTCAACGCGATAGCGGTAGACCGCCGCGTAGGCCTTGCCGGCCCGGTGGGGCGACGGTTCGATGCGGTTCACCGTGGAGAGTGCAGGCAGCCCTGCGGGCGTGACGTCGGCCCAGCTGTCGCCGCCGTCGCGGCTGATCGAGATCACGCCGTCGTTGGAGCCCGTCCAGATCGTCGCAGCGTCATGTACGTCTTCCTCGATCGCCAGCAGAGCCGAGTAGATCTCTACGCCCGTGATGTCGTGCGTGATCGGGCCACCCGCCGGGCCGAACATCTCGGTGTGGTTGCCGGTGAGGTCGGGGCTGATCACGTCCCAACTTTGGCCCTCGTTACGCGACCGGTGCACGTACTGAGAACCGTGGTAGAGAACCTCAGGGTCGTGGCGGGAGGTCGTGATTGGCGCGTTCCACTGCACCCGGAACCGCAACTCGCTCTCCGGCATGCCCGCCATGTTCTCGGGGTAATCGCGGATCTGGCGAAATTGCTCGGTGCTCTGGTCGAAGCGGGCCAGCCGCCCGCCGAAGCAGCCGGAATAGAAGATCTCCGGGTTGGTGGGATTGATCGCGATCGGTCCCGTCTCGCAGCCGCCGACGGCGCGCCAGTGCTGCATGGAAATGCCCGAATAGGTCGCCATGCTCGGCACCGAGATCGTCGAGTTGTCCTGCTGCGGGCCATAGAGCCGGTACGGAAAGCCGTTGTCGACGGTCACCGAGTAGAACTCGGCCGTCGGCTGATTGAACTGCGGCGACCAGGTGTCGCCGCCGTCGAGACTCACCGTGGCGCCGCCGTCGTTGCCCATCAACATGACGTCAGGATTAGACGGATCGATCCACAGATCGTGATGGTCCGAGTGCGGCATCGAGATCGAGTTGAAGTTCTCGCCGCCGTCGATCGAGCGAAAGAAGCCGCTGTTGAGTACGAAGACTGTGTCCGGATCGGTGGGGTGCGGCTCGATGTGCATGTAGTACCAGGAGCGGCTCACCAACCGCGACTGCGCGCTGGCCTTGCTCCACGTGTCACCGCCATCATCGGACCGATACACGGCGCTGCGTTTCTCGTCGGCTTCGACGACCGCCCAGACGCGATTCGGGTCGGCCGGCGAGACCGCTACCCCGATGCGCCCCACGAGGCCCTGCGGAAAACCGCCTTCGAGCTGTTCCCAGGTGTCGCCACCGTCCTTGCTGCGGAACAGGCCGCCGTCCTCTGAACCCGAGACAACCGTCCATGGTTTGCGTTCGCCGCGCCACATCGCCGCAAAGAGAATGCGTGGGTTCGCCGGATTCATGGCGATATCGACCGCGCCGGTCTCGGCGGAGACGAAGAGCACGCGTTCCCAACTCGATCCCCCGTCGCGCGATCGGTACACGCCGCGTTCTTCGCTGGCACCGAACGGGTTGCCGAGAACAGCCGCGTAGACCAACTCCGCGTCCGCCGGGTGCGTGAGGACACGGCCGATCTGGCCAGCGTTTTCGAGCCCGATGAACGACCAAGTCTCACCCATGTCGGTCGAGCGGTACATGCCACGTCCGATCGACACGTTGCCGCGAATGCACGCCGAGCCGGTGCCCACGTAGATCACGTTGGGATCGGCGTTCGCGACTTCGACGGCACCGACGGGGCCGACTTCGAAGAACCCGTCGCTAACATTGCCCCATGTGTGCCCGGCATTGTCGGTCCGCCACAGTCCACCGCCAGTCGACCCGTGAAAGAAGGTGAACGGCTTTCCGGGAACACCATCGACCGCGGTAACGCGACCGCCGCGGTACGGGCCGACACTGCGATAGCGCATCCCGGCCAGCTGGCTCGTAGTTGCGGCCGCTGGAGACTCAGTCTGGGCCGCGGGTGCTGGGAGGGCTGACAGCGCGACGATGAACACGAGCGACGAGACTGTCGCCGCGCGGCGGAGGAAAGAAACGTGCATCGGGAGGCCTCGGCTGTTGGCTTGGACGGAAGCCCGATTCTGCACATCCGACAGCGTGACGTCGAGGCGGCCTGATCATCAGGTGGTCGCGCGCCACCGATCATGCGGCTGGGTTTCGGCTGGATGTTCGGGGCCTGCGCGAGCTCGGCGCTTTGCTCGACGCCCAAGAGCGTGTTGACTAGGCGCGCATGGATAACTCGGCGGACATCCACTGGGGAGCGCTGACGGCGCTGACCGTCTTCTACGCGCTGATCTTCGCGCTCGCCGCCATCGCGTCGCGCCGCCGCGTTACGGACGCCGATGATCTGATGCTGGCTGGACGCAATCTGCCCCTCTGGCTGGCCGCCTCGACGATGGCCGCAACGTGGGTGGGCGGCGGCTACATCAATGGAACGGCGGAGAGCACCTACGCGTCCGGCCTCGTCTGGGTACAGGCCCCCTGGGGCTACGCGCTGAGTCTGATCGTTGGCGGACTGTTCTACGCCCCCATCATGCGCCGCCACGAATTCACGACGATGCTGGACCCGTTGCAGCAACGCTTCGGCGACCGGCTCGGTGCGGTGCTGTACGTTCCTGCGTTCACTGGCGAGGTCTTCTGGAGCGCGGCGATTCTCACCGCCCTGGGATCAACGTTCGGCGTCGTTCTGGGCGTCGATGTGCCGACGGGCATCATCGTCTCCGCCGCCGTCGCGATCGGCTACACACTGATCGGTGGCCTATGGGCGGTGGCCGTGACGGACGTCGTCCAGTTGAGTGTTCTGGTGGTGGGGCTGGCCGTCGCCACGCCGTTGGTCGCCTCGCATCTGGGTGGGGTAGCGAACACGTGGGCGGCCTACACCGAGCACTTCGGCGACGCGGCGCGACTCGTTCCACCGCTCGACGGATGGCGGCAGCCGGAATGGTCGGGCTCGTTCTGGAGCTGGTGGGACTCCGCACTCCTGCTGGTGTTCGGGGGAATCCCCTGGCACGTGTACTTCCAGCGGGTGCTCGCCGCCCGCAACGCCGCGACGGCGCGCTGGCTGTCGCTGGTTGCCGCGCCGGTTTGTATCATTGCCGCGATTCCGGCCGTGCTGATCGGCGCGGTCGGGGCGATGACGGACTGGGGCAGCCTCGGCCTGCAGGCACCCGAGGCCAGTCTCGTGCTCCCGTGGGTGCTCCGCCACTTGGGCGGTCCGGTGATCGCCTCAGTAGGCCTAGCGGCGATCGCCGCGGCCGTAATGTCCTCGGTGGACTCATCAATCCTGTCGGCAGCGTCGATGGGCGCCTGGAATCTGTACCGACCGCTCGTCAATCCCGTCGCCTCCGCAACTGATCTGCGGCGCGCGATCAGAGCCGGCATCGCCATTGTGGGCGCCACCGCGCTCCTGCTCGCGCTGCGCGTGCAAAGTGTCTACGGCCTCTGGTTTCTGTCGAGCGACCTTGTCTACTGCGTCCTGTTCCCCCAACTCACGGCGGCGCTCTTCGATCCGAAGGCCACGCGCACGGGTGCCAAGGCGGCACTGGTCGTGACGGTGTTCCTGCGTCTCGGTGCCGGCGAGCCAATGCTCGGACTTGCGCGGCTACTGCCCTACCCGATGATCGACGCGGCCACCGGGGCCGCGATGTTTCCGTTTCGCACGTTCACGATGCTGTGCGGGCTGGCCACACTGATGGTGGTATCGCGACTGGTGCGAAGCGGACCGGCCGCCGAGCCTCTGCGGCCCGCGCCCTAGACGGTTCCGACGGGAAGCCGCGCCCGTCTGGCGCTGCCAGCTACGCGCGCGACAGGTAGATGCTCACGCCCACGTAGTAGGCAACGAACCCCAGCGAGGCCCACAGGGCTCCGACCGCCGTGGGCTGACTCCAGACTACGTAGCCAAGGCCGGCGCCCCAGGCCAGCGCCAATGACAACGTCAGACGGCGAAGTCGCGTCATGCGCGTGGGATAGGCCCACTTCGCCGGCACGAAGGTACCGACCGCGAGACAGGTGATCACGACCAGGTTCACTGTCGTGCCGAGGGCGAGGTAGTGCAGGTACAGCACCGCCACGTTCCAGTACGACGGGAAGCCACGGAAGAAGTGATCCGCGGTCTTCGCGTCGGCTTGACCGAACTGATACGCGGAGCTCAGGACGATAGCGACCGCGGCCGCCGTGCGCGCTCCCGGGGAGACCACGTCGAGGCGAAGCACGAGAAAGGCGGGCACCACAGCGTAGTTCAGGTAGTCGACGATATTGTCGAGCAACTGGCCGTCGTAGCCGCGTGTAGCCGCCGCGACGTTCACCGCGCGAGCCAGATAACCGTCCAGTGCGTCGATCACCACGGCGGTGATCATCCACGCGAAGGCTATGCGCGGCCGACCATCGGCGACCGCGCCCAGCGCCAACAGCCCACACACCGCTCCGGTCGCGGTAAACAGGTGAACCGCCCAGGCTGCGGCACGGCGAGAAGCTGAGATATCCATCTCGCCGCATGGTGGCAGAGCGCGGCCCCCACAGCCAGCGGTCGCGGCGAGACCCCGGGACCCCGCGGTCGTCGGACTGCTAGAGTGGCGCCGCAGACTTTGCAGAACAGCCGCGCGTTTCGCCCCATGAACGGCGTGGCCCCCTTTTCCGGAGGAACCATGTTCGCCAGGCTCACCCGCGCGTTGTTAGTGCTCACTCTCGCCATCGGCATCGGCGTCCCGCTCGCCGCCCAGGATCAGGAAGACGACGGTTTCGGCGGCATGGTCCCGGCGCCCGATCGGCGCTCCGATGAAGGCCAGGGCCCGTTCGACCGCCTGATCATCCGTGGCGTCACGCTGATCGACGGCACCGGTGGACCGCCGTCAGGACCCGTCGACGTCGTGGTGGAAGGAAACCGCATCGCGCAGGTTCGCACGGTCGGATTCCCCGGCCTGCCGATCAACGAGGACCGGCGCCCGGGAGACGCTGACTACGAGGTCGACGGCTCCGGCATGTACCTGATGCCCGGGTTCATCGACCTGCATGCCCACACCGGCGGCTCGGGCAAGGCGCCCAACGCCGAGTACAGCTACAAGCTGTGGATGGCCAACGGCATCACGACCTCGCGCGGCGTCGGCCATGGCAACTTCGAGTTCTCCATCCACGAGCGTGACCGTTCGGACGAGAACGCGATCGTGGCGCCGCGCATGATCAGCTTCGTGCGCCCCGGCTCCGGCGCCGACTACGACGGCCCCGACGTCATCGATGACCCGTCGGCGCGCGAGTGGGTCCGGTACGCGGCAGAACGCGAAGCCGACGGTCTCAAGCTGGGCTCGTACCCGCCCGACATCATGGGCGCCCTCATCGACGAGGCGCACAAGTACGGCATGGGCACCACGGCGCATCTCGGACAGGGCGGCGTAGCGCAGATGAACGCGCTCGACGCGGCTCGGCTCGGCCTCGACTCGATGACCCATTACTACGGTCTGATGGAGTCGATGTACGACAACTACAGC
>JAJCXT010000119.1 GCA_029263295.1 Acidobacteriota bacterium
TCGTCGATCCCACCGCGCTGGACTCGCGCCGTAACCGCGAGGTCGAAGAAGACCGCCGTGATGCCATTCACCTCTGCGATGACCTCGGTCGCCGCGAAGGCAATGGCATCCTGCGTCAGGATGTAGACCACCGCGCGGGTCTCGCCGGGCGCCTCGGATACAACTTCGAGCGCGAGTTGATTACGACCGATGGTACCGACCCACAGGCCATCCACGCTCTCCGGCGCAGCGTGCACGGATGCTCCTCCGGCGCCGAGCAAGAGGAACAGCGGAACGCACGCACAGGACCATCTGGGCATCCTCATTCGATCTCTCCGAGGCTTGAGTAGCGGGTTGGAGGTGGTATACGCCAGGCGCTCCCAGCCTCGAATGGTCCCGGATCGGAGCGAGTACCGCTTCCAGATTCTTACGAATCATCGCGGTCAATCACCCACTTCGCCGGCTCCGCCTCGAACCGCTGAACTGACGCGACTGGAAGCGCCCGCGCGCCAGGTGCCAAGATCGAACTCGGCCTCTCCGAAGAAGGCCCCAAGTGGAGACGAAGCATGACGCGCCCTGGCCTCAACGTAGCAACCGCCGACAAAGGCCACGATCTGCGGCTGCTCTTCGACTCCGATGATCTGCGCGTCGGCACCGAGATCATGGAGCCCTGGAGCTCGATGTGGGACGCCGACCTGGAAACAGGCACGGACGCCTCGCTCAGTTTTCCGCACCAGACCTACCGCGTGTTCACCGAGGCACAGGGACTCGACTGCGCATCACCCAACCAGGTGCTGTTCGACAATCCCCAGTGCGCGTACCGTCGGCCGGCAAGCACACGGCAGCGTCTGCGCAACGACTGGATGGCGTTTGACGCGGCCACCATGGTGTCGAGCATCGAGCGCTACGATCCCGGCGTTCGGACCCGGCCGGACGGGCCCTTCGCCCGCATCGATGCATGCGTCGACGCACGCACGCACGCGGTGCAGAGACTCCTGATTCGCTATCTCGAATTGGAGCCGCGGGCAGACCGGGTGTTGGTGCGGGAGATGGGTTCATGGGTCCTCCGTCGCGTACTGCGCGCCGCGTATGACACCGAGCGGTGCCCTGTGGTTGTTCGCGCCGACACCCGAGCGCGCCACCGTCGGACGACCCGGCGAGCGCGCGAACACATCGCCACGAACCTGTCCGCTGCGCTGAGTATTGGCGACCTCGGGCGGGTAGCAGGGGTGGCCCCTACCCACCTGTGCGAGATCTTCCGACAGCAGACAGGTTCCACCGTCCATGACTACGTGACCGAGGCTCGTGTGAAACGAGCCCTGGAGCTACTGCCCGGCTACCGCGGGCGCCTGCTCGACCTGGCGTTCGACCTGGGCTTCTCGAGCGCGGGCCACCTCGGCGATGTGTTCCGTCGGCGCTACGGGACCCCACCGAGCCGAATGGCACACCTTGTCGAACACGCCCCTGCCACCGCCATGCGAACCATCGCGGATGATCAGCCTGCTGACTGAGACAACACGGTGAGGGACTCGCCCTGACCGGATCCATGGGTCACGACATCGAGACCATCATGGTCCCGCCTGGCAGCGTCTATAGTCTGCCCCTACGATCCGAATTCACTACGGTGATCGAAGATAAGGTGCGCCCGGAGCGCGAAGGGAGACGATGACGACGGGTTCGACGCAGGGGCACGAGGTAACTGCCCTCCTGGATGCCCACCGCGCCGGTGATGTGTCCGCTTTCGACCGCATCGTCGAGTTGCTCTACCCTGAATTGCGCAGGCTTGCCCGCCGCTGGCGATCTGGTCCGGGAGCTACGCTCGACACCACGGCGATGGTGCACGAAGCCTATGTGAAGATAGCTGGTGGAGAGTGGACCTGGCAGGATCGCGCTCACTTCCTGTCGGCCGCAGCCCAGGCGATGCGGCACATCGCGGTGGACTACGCGCGCAGCAGGCAACGTAAGAAGCGCGGCGGCGGCGAGGCCCCCCTCCCGCTTCAGGACCGGGACGCGGCCACCACCCACAATCTCGAGACGATCCTGGCCGTCGATGCTGCCCTGCACGAGGTCCAGGCCGAGTCGTCCCGCATGGTGCGCGTGGTGGAATGCAGGTACTTCGCGGGTATGACCGTCCAGGAGACCGCGACCGCGCTCGACACGTCGGTCTCGACCGTGGAGCGCGAGTGGCGCGAGGCCAAGCTCCAGCTTCAGCGGCGGCTCCGCCCAGCAGGACGCGGGTGATGGCGAGCCGGATTGCGCGCATCATCGCGCTGCTTAGCGATCCGGACCACGGCGACGCCATCATCGAGCGCCTGGGTGACGACACGGAGGCCCGGTCGGAAATTGAGCGCACGATCACACAGATCAACGCTGCCGAGAGCCCCGAACTTGTTCTGCGTACCGGTGGCGCGCTGGGCGGGAGCGTCTGGGCCCGGATCCTCGACGCCGCCGATGCGGAGCTTCTGCCGCCTGGCACCCAACTCGGACGCTATCGGATCCAGCGGCACGTCGGCTCGGGCGGAATGGGGGCGGTGTACGCCGCCCACGACCCCGAGCTCGACCGCAGGATCGCCATCAAGGTGCTGCACGCCGTTGATCCAGCGGAACAGGAACGCCTCCTACGCGAGGCCCGCGCACTGGCGCAGCTCGACCATCCGGGTATCGTTGCCGTGCATGATGTCGGCACGATCGACGGCCGCGTGTTCGTCACGATGGATTTCATTGAAGGGCGCAACCTGCGCGACTGGGCCCGAGGGCGACCATGGCGCGAAGTGCTCGAGACGTGCGTCGAGGCTGGCCGGGGCCTTTCCGCCGCTCACGCCGTTGGCCTGGTGCATCGTGACTTCAAGCCAGACAACGTGTTGGTGGGTGACGACGGACGCGTGCGTGTAGTGGACTTCGGCCTGTCACGCCTTGCGGACTCCCCGCTTCTCCCCGATCCGCGAGGGCCATCGGCGACGGGCGACGCGGACAACATCGAAGTCACGCAGCAGGGGGCGCTCGTTGGAACGCCTGCCTACATGGCTCCCGAGCAGCTCCGACAGGCGCGATCGGACGAGGGCTCGGATCAGTTCGCGTTCGCGGTTACGACGTGGGAGATGCTCTATCAGGAGCGCCCCTATCCGGGCCGTGAGCTCGACGAGCTGTGCCGGGCATTCGATGCCGGCGACGAACCCCTGGCGCCCGCGGCCAGCTCGGTGCCCCGGCGGCTCCGCGGACTCCTGCAGCGCGCCCTCAGCATCGAACCGGAGCGGCGGTTCCCGAGCCTGGCGACGCTGCTTGACGGACTCGGCGACCGCCCTCGGCAACGCGCGAGGCGACGCGCGGCATGGATGGTGCCGACAGTTGCAGCGGCGGCCGCAGCTCTGTGGATCGGGCTGCGTGATCCGGCGGCCGTCTGCGCCAATGCGGAGGCACAACTCATCGGCATCTGGGACCTCGGCAGGGCGCAGGCCCTGCAAGAGACCTTCGCCAACTCCGAACACCCCCGGGCGGCCGCCATCGTCGCCAGTGCGAGCGGCCTGCTGGACCGATACGCCGCAGGCTGGGTCGGCATGCGGACCGAGGCCTGCGAGGCCACCAGCCTGCGCGGCGAGCAGTCGCCGGCCTTGATGGACTTGCGCATGGCCTGCCTCGATCGAAGAAGCGGCGAACTGAGCGCCCTGGTCGTGAATCTCACCACCGGATCGGCGCGAGACCTCGATCACGCGATCGACTCGATTCTGCGGCTCGAGCCGGTGGAGATCTGCGCCGACGCATCCTTGCTCACGGCTACCGCACCGCGACCGGTAACGCCGACCCGGCTGGCGAAGCTGGAGGGTCTCGAGACTCGCCTGGCTGCTCTCAAGGCGATTCGCGAGAGCGGCGATCCGGTGGCCGTACTGGAGAGTGCACGCGAACTGGCAGGCGATGCCGACGAATTCGGCTACGCGCCGCTCACGGCCGAAACGTGGTATCTCGTGGGTGACCTGCAGGATCTCCAAGGTCAGATCGACGCATCCGAGGACAGTCTGTTCCGCGCGTGGTCAGCGTCCCGACTCGGAGGCCACGACGAGTACCTGATCCGCACGCTCAACCTGCTCGTGTGGCTCGACGGCAACGACCGCGGGCAACTCGCTGCGGCCGACCGATGGCATCAGCTCGCCGAAGCCGAGTTGGCACGCGCAGAGCCGGGACCTCTTCTACAGGCGGACCTGCGGAGTAACTGGGGTTCGGCGCTCCAGGTAGCGGGACAACTTGACGACGCGCTCGCGGCGCACGGCGAGGCGCTGCGGCTACGCGAACAGCTCTTCGGTCAAGACAGCTACGCCGTAGCCAAGTCACTGAACAATCTGGGCTCAGTCCAGTTCGTCGCTGGACGCTTCGCGGCTGCCCTCGAATTGTACGAGCGGGCGCTCACGATCTCCCGCCGAGTGTTCGGCGTGCACCCCGCGGTGGCCATGGCACTCAGCAATGTCGGTGCCGCGCACAACGAGCTAGGCGATCACTCCCAAGGCCGTGCGATGGCCAACGAGGCGCTCGAGATGCGTCGCGGCCTGTTCGGCGAGGAAAGTCCCTGGGCGGGAATCTCGCTGATGAATCTCGGCTTCGCCAGCGTCGGCGACCGTCCTGTGGACGCCCTCGACTACTTCACAGAAGGCGAGAGGATCTTGACGGCATCGCTTCCCGCCGACCATCCGTATCAAGCGTTCTCCCTTTCGGGCCGTGGTCGCGCGCTGGTCGCACTGGATCGACGGTCCGAAGCGATCCCCATCTTGCGGGCGGCGCTGAGGTCCTGGGAGGCGTCCGGCATAGCCACCTCCTACGATCTGGCCGCCGACCGTTTCGCACTCGCCCAGGCAGTGTGGGAAAGCTCGGGCGACCGCGACGAGGCACTCGCTCTGGCAGCTCGAGCGCTCGAGGCCCTGCAAGCCCTGCCCGCCACGCAGCTCCCGCTGCGCGACCGGGTCGCCGCGTGGGTCGCGGAACGCGCCGGCCGCTAGCGGACGTAGCCGAGAGCGCGCAGCTGTCTCATCTCCTCGTCGGAGAGGAAGACCGAGCCCTCGGTGTATTCGGCGCGTTCGTTCAACTCCATCATCAGCGCCTCGATGCGCGTCTCCATCTCGCGGATCTTGTCACGATGGGCCCCTCTGCGGACCGCGTTCTGCTCCGTGGGATCCTCCTGCAGATCGAACAGATGGCGCCCTTTCAGCACGAACTTGTAACGTCCGCGGATCAGCACCTGGGCCTTCGCCAGCTCCGAGAAGACCTCACGACCCTCGGTCTCCGTGCCATCCCAGATCGGTCGCAAGCTCGCCCCCTGAAAGCTCTCGGGAACCGGCACCCCGGCCAGAGAAAGTAGCGTCGGAGCGACGTCGATGTTGCGACTCATCTGATCGAACACCC
This sequence comes from Acidobacteriota bacterium, assembly GCA_029263295.1. Taxonomy (GTDB): domain Bacteria; phylum Acidobacteriota; class UBA890; order UBA890; family WLXD01; genus WLXD01. Next base: position 5,365 of record JAJCXT010000119.1, read on the forward strand.
TGCCCTCCGGGATTCCCGGACCCGCCATGATCACCGGCGTCCGGATGACCTCGTTGTAGAGCGTGCCGTGTCGACCCAACGCGCCATGCTCGCCAAACTCGTCGCCGTGATCGGACACGAGCACGACGATGGTGTTTTCACCCAGCCCGCTGCTATCGAGCCAGTCGAGGAACTGACCGATCTGCTCATCCACGTAGGCCAGCTCGGCGTTGCACATCGCGATGAGGTAGGCGACGTCTTCAGGGGTGACCTCGAGTTGCCCGCTGTTGATCTCGGCCAGCAGGTCACGATTCAGGATCCGGTCGAGCAGAGGTCCGTCGTAGTCGCCGATGAAGCGCGCCGCATACTCGGGCAGCGGGGCGTAGGGGACGTGCACCTGAAAGCTGTGGAAGAAGAGAAAGAAAGGCTTGGTCTGCTCGGTGGCCCAGTCGCGCATCGACTGCATGGCGGCCGGCATGTCCGGATCGATCGGACCGTCCATCCACTCGCCCTTGCGCCAGACGTACTCGTCGAAACCCCTGGCGAAGCTATCGCCCATCAGTTGCGAATGTCCCGCCGTAGCGTATCCGTTCTCTCGCAGAATCTCCGCAAGCATCGGGATCGAAGGGTCGAGCATCTGCCCTTGGCTGCGCACCTTGTGCACCGTCGGATAGACCGACGTCATCAGCGACGTCTGCGACGGTGGGGTCCACCCGGCCTGCGCGTAGTTGTAGCGCATCAAGATCCCGCGGCTGGCCAGCGCGTCCAGCCGTGGCGACGTCGGCGCAGGATAACCGTAGGCGCCAAGATGATCCGCGCGCAACGTGTCCAGATCGAACATCACTATGTTCGGAGACACGGGCTCGGGGGCGCAGCCGGTCGCGGCCAGCGTGACCAGGATTACGACCAGAGCCGCACGGTGCCGCGCACCGTACGGAGGTCGGCTGCACCACAGGCCTATCGATCGGTTCGTCATCGTTCGTGCACACCAAGGGCGAAGTGATTGCGGATTTGCAGTGATGGTAGAACAGGTGCCACCATCGAGTTGACCAGGCAGCCTCGTGGGGTTGTGTCTGCTCCCGAATGCTACGCTAGCTTGACTGGTACCTCGTCGCTGATCAACGGCGTTCCGTGGACTCGTACCCCCGTCAGGAGTAGAACCGATGAGTTTTGCTGGGCGACGATATGGCCGGCGAGGGGGCACTGTAGCCGGCCTGGTACTGTGCGTCGCTGCTGGCGCCTGCGCGGCGCCCGGGGCCGTCCCAGCGCCCGAGCCGCGACCGAACGTGGTGCTCATCTCGCTCGATACGCTGCGCGCCGACCACCTGGGCGTCTACGGTTATCCTGCGCCGACTTCGCCAAACCTCGACGAACTGGCTGCCGGCGGGACGACCTTCCTCAATGCGTACGCCCACTCCTCTTACACCCCGCCGTCGCAGACGTCGCTGCTCACGTCGGTGCATCCAAGCGTCCACGGCGTCTGGTTCCACAACATGGCCGCGTCGAACGATGTCCCGATGCTGGCCGAGCTGTTCCAGCAGGCCGGCTACGACACCGGGGCGATGACCGAGCTGCCGCCAACGCACTACGAACGCGGATTCGATACATACGAGCAGTTGCTGAAGCTGCGCACCGAGAGCGCCGGCCACGAGAACCTCCGCCAGATCGAAGCGTGGCTGGATGGGCGTGGCGATCGTCCCTACTTCCTGTTTCTGCACGTCTTCGCGGTCCACCTGCCGTACGCGCCGCGGCCCAAGTATCTGCGTATGTTCGAGTCCGACTATGACGGTCCGCTCGGAGATACCGTCACCCTCAGGGAACTCAAGCCGATTCAGGACGGGACGGTGCAGGCTACGCCCGAAGACTGGGATCACCTGCGCGCGCTGTATGACGCGGAGATCGCCGGGGTCGATGAGTTTCTCGGCGAACTCTTCGAGCGGTTCCGCGCCGATGGCTCTTTCGCTTCCACGATCTTCGCGGTGGTCTCGGATCACGGCGAGCAGTTCGGCGAACACGGCACCCAGGGCCATTCCGGGCCGCTGTGGGAGTACATCCTGCGCACCCCCCTCATCCTCTCCGGCCCGGGTATCCCTGCTGCGAGCGCGCTCCAGGCTCCGGCACGCAACATCGACGTCGCACCCACCCTGCTGCGGCTCGCCGGCCTCGAACCGCCGCCCCACTACGAAGGCGCGGATCTGGCGCCGATCTGGCGTGGAGACGAACAGGGTGAGCGGATCGTGATCGCGGAGAAGCGATGCTGCCGCGCTCTGGTGGCAGCGAACTGGAAGTACGCCGTTGTCCTCGAAACCGGCGAGGAGACCCTCTTCGATCTCGACACCGATCCCGGTGAGCAAACGAACTTGATCGAGTCGCGACCGGAGATGGCAACGCAGATGAGAGAGCTCGCCGCCCAGTGGGACATCCAACTCGAGAAACGTCGCTCCGAGATCGCCCAGGGAGTCGAGGTGACCCTATCGGAGGATGAGATCAAGCGCCTGAGGGCACTGGGCTACCTGCAGTAAGACCTTCCGCAGCGGAGACGCGCGCCGGTGATTCGGGGCTGATGGCCTCGCCTGGCGTCGGCTGGAGCGTGAATCGCCCGCGAAACCGGTGTACCATTTTGTTTACCCCTACTCGCGACGGTGTTCGAGGTGCGGCACTTCATCCAGCCGCGCTCGGCTCCAGGAATACCCAACGCCAGGACGTTTCCATGCCCAGACTTCTACGTTCACCCGTGCGCCTCGCAGCCGCTCTCTGTGTACTCATTGCACTGCCCCCCGTCGCTGGACGGGCGCAGGTGGCCAGCCGCGCCAAGTTCCAGCCCGACCTGCGCATGGCGACGGTCAAGAAAGTGGTCAAGGAAGGTGTCGTGCGGGCCGGACGCTACAAGGGCAATGACGTATACGAGAAGCCGGCAACGGAGAAGCAGACTCTGATCCTGCCCGGAGCGGCCGGCGAGACGGAGATCTACCTGGTCATGGTGCAGAACGATGGCACCAAGGACGACGAGATCCGGCTTCTCATGGAGGGTCCAGACGAAAGCAGGAACGCATCGTTCAGCGCCGCGCTCTTCTCGACCTCGGGTCCCAAGAAGAAGAAGGTGCGCGGTGAAGACGTCACCGCCGAAGCGCTAGGCACGAAGGGCATCCAGATGGAGATCGCCGCCGGCAAGACGAAGGTCTTCTGGCTCGAGATTACTGCCGGCGGGAACTTCGTCGAGGGCGATACCACGAGCTACACGTTCCTGGCGAGGTCGCTCGGCTCCAAGGGGAGTGCCCCGCAGGCCCTCGTAGCCGCCACCAGTGACTCCTATGTGGCCCAGATGGGAGAAGCGATCCCTGAAGGACCGGTCGACGAGATCGATCCCTCCACGATTACGTTCTGGCGGGCGCAGGTCGGCGGCTGGAAGATCACGAGCGATCTCACCGACGCGTCTGGAGCGAACGGAGTACAGATCCTCCGACACACGAAGGCCGGCAAGTGGCCCGCGAAAGACGTCTTCACGAACGACTCCGCGGGTCCCGACAAGCCGCTCGAGGCTAACTGTTGGATCGTAGTGAAGATCAACGGCAAGTGGCACGCCGCGCCGTGGGAGTGGTTGGCTCGCGGCCAGACCAGGAAGTCGGTGTCGAACGCGGGGCTCGTATTCCCGGACCACATCAAGGTGGCGTTCTTCCGCGGCTGGAAGGTCCGCGCGGGAATGCTGGTCGGACTGTTCGTCACCAGCCGCGCGATCGTCGCGCCGGCGGGTATCAACGAGCGATCCAACATCCGGCTCGTGATCTGGAAGTAACGAGCAGGAATCCGTAGCGGTCGGCCGCGCGGCTCAGCACAGTTCATGCAAGAGCCACCCTGGAGTGATCTCCAGGGTGGCTCTTTGTTCTTCGAATTGTCGGTGTCGCGGAAAACGTGGCGTCAGCGCCGCCCCGGACTGCCCTATTGCCAGGTCACGAGCCGGATATTGGATCGTTCCTTGACACTGGTCTGCGAGAACGCTGCGCGACTGGAGACGAACAGTCCGACGACCATGCCGGGCTTCGGTCGCCAGCCAGCGAACTTGCTCACCTTGGTGTGATCCGGGAACTGCTCGTTCTTGACCGTCTTATGAGTGGAGCCGCGGACGAGCCATTCAAACGTTGTGGCATGCCAGCCGTCGGCGAACTTGACCACGATCCACGCGTTGCCCTCGAGCGGCTTGTCGGGACCCGCAGAGTCGTTCGAAAAGATATCTGCCGCCGGCCACTGACCGGCCTTGGTGTGCTGCAGGACCTGCATCCCGGACCGGCCCGATGCCGAGGTGAGGTTGCTGGTGATCGCCCAGTTGCCCATGTTCGACTCGCGCCAGAACGTAATCTGACCGGGGTCGATTTCATCCTTGCCACCACCGCCGCCACCACCGCCGCCGCCGCCGCCGCCGTCACCGCCACCGCCGTCATCACTATCGACTTGCGGCTGCACCAGGACGTTGCTGGTGGAAGAGCGTCCATCACCGTCGGCAAAGCTGGCAACTACGCGGAAGTTGCCCTCGGCTGAATACGAGTGACTGAAGGTAGCGCGACCACCACTCACGCTCTGAGTGGTCGAAGTGCCATCGGCGAAGTCGACCGACACGGTCCCGCTAGATCCCCGGCCGTCGTTCTGAGTTGCCGTGAAGGTGAATTCCGCGCTCGCTCCAACCGTAGGAGTAGCGTCGTCTACGGTCAGGCTACTGTCGATGGATATGGCGTCGCGGATCGACACCCGAACCGAACTGCGCGTCACCTTGCCGGCAGCGTCGGTGGCTTCCGCAACAACCCTGTACGAGCCCCGCTCGCGGAAGGTGTGCTCGAGCCGCGCCTTGCCCGTGACCTCGCCCAGGTTCTCTCCCCTGCCATCTCCCCAATCAACCTTGACCTTGGCGGATGGCCGTCGGGCGTTCTCACTGGAGAGCTCCACGGTGAAGCCCAGCGGATCACGCGCTGGCGCCTCTGTGGCTGCGGAGCTGAGCACGACGAGTACGTCGTCTGCCTCCTCGTGGATCTTGACCGAGAGCGTCTTCTTACTCACCTGCCCGGCCGAGTTGGTCAGGCCGACGATGAGATTAAAGATGGACGCTTCGCGGTAGGTGTGTTCCACCGTCGCCTCGCCACCGAACGCACCTAGTGTCGTCTGCTTGCCATCACCGAACTCGACCTTGAGCTCACCCGTAGCGAGCGCGCCATCTGCTCCGTGCGTGGCCCGCACGGCCAGTCGAACTGGAGTGCCAACCTGCCCTGGCGTCGGGGTCTGCGTGACACTGAACTGAACATTACCGCTGGCGACCTCACCCACCAGGAGCGCGAGCGGGGCCGAAGCCGCAAGTTCCACCGGACCCGCCGTGATCTTGGCAACAATCGAGGCCCCGGTGGTCGTTCGCAGCGTCACTCGCGCGACTCCGCTGGCGTCAGTCTCGACCCGGTCAGCTGGCAGCAACTCACCCGCGCTGCTCTCGAATGTGACAGTTGTACCGGCGTCAGGAGAACCGTCGACGGTCGCCCGCGCCGTGAGTTCCACGTCGCCGCCGCCCTCGGGGATAGCGTTCGGGCTTGCGGTCAGGGAGAGCGTTCGCGCCTGGCTCATGACGTCGGGCGGCGAGACCAGGTTCTTGACCTTCTCGCAGCCCATGGTCGTGAATCCGAGCGCGATAACAAGCATCAGCGCAGAGCCGGGACGCCGGGATCCCTGCCTTCTTCTTAGTGCGGTAAACGTAGCGAACATCATCTAGGCTCCTGGCGCTGGCACCGATCGCTGGTGCGGTGCGACGTCCGACGGAAGACTCCGCTGGGACGCCGCTGACTCCCCCCTGGAAGGTCGTGGTCACTCAAAGACAGGGGAGAGTCTTAGCCATCGACAGAAGTCATAGAAAGGCCTGTTCAGACAGTAATTATCTTGTGTAGACAGCCTTGGACATCAATAGCTGGAAGTGCTCATTCCTGCGCTGCAAGAACGAGGGTCGACGGCTCCCATCACGGCCGCGCGAGGGTTCACGACGCCATCCGAGGCCATCGCGAAGCGGCCGACCTCGTGGCTGACCCGGCTAGCGGATGTAGCCGAGGGCTCGCAATTGCTCGGTCATCTCGGGATCGAGCGCGAGGGCGCTCGATGAGTCCCCGCGAGCGAGCATGCCGAGACGATCGATGAGTGTCCGCAGATACCCGGCGACGATCGGATGCTCGGCCACCGCCGACGCGGTCTCCCGGGGGTCCGTCGCCAGATCATAGAGGCGGATCGTCACGTCACCGCTGGCGGGCGTGGCACGCACGAGCTTTCGATGCTCCCAGCGCATCGCTTCCCTGACGTTCGCGGTCATCGCCAGATGCGACGAAGCGGGCCGTTCCGTCGCACTGGTGCCGTCCGCCAGGTCGACGAGACTCGTGCCCGGCAGCGGCTCAGGTGCTTCCAGTCCAAGCACGTCGAGAATCGTCGGCACGACATCGATGTGCTGGGCACCCACGTCTACACGCGTGCCGCCGAGTCGCTGGCCCGGCAGCTTTACCAGGAGGGGGACGTGAAGCTGCTCCTGGAACAAGGTGTTGCCGTGAGACCAGCCACCGTGATCGCGAAATTCTTCGCCGTGATCGGACAGCAGGATGATCAGCGTCGAATCGTACAGACCATCGGCGCGGAGTTGATCCAGGAGGGCGCCGAATTGCTCATCGTTGAACGCGATCTCCGCGTCGTACAACCCCACCAGATCGCTGGTGGCTCGTTCGACGTCGAACTGAGCGTCATCGGCCGCCAGCACTCGAACGGCGGCGCCTCTGACAACCTCCGGGTACTTCACGTCCGGCGCGAAGCGATCCCGATAGGGCTGCCGCGGTACGTAGGGACCGTGGGGGTCGGTCGTGTGCAGCATCGCGAAGAAGGGCCGGTCAGCTTCCCTCCCTGATGACCACGAGAAGAAGCTCTCGTTGACCGCGTCGGAGAGCTGGTGCACCTCGTCGGTCGGGCGCTCGCCGAGCTGTTCGTAGTAGTGGAATCCGATGTCGAAGTTGAAGTAGCTGCCAACCGTCGAATTGGTGACGAACGCGGACGTTTGATACCCGGCGAGCTGAAGCAACGTGGGCAAGGTGCGGGCCGCCGGGTCGATGGTGTCCTCCCGCCCGACCACGCCGTGCTGTTGCGGCAGCAGGCCCGTCAGCAGAGTCGCAACGACGGGCTTGGTCCATGACGACTGTGCCTGCAGCCGGTCGAAGGTAATCGCGTCCGCAGCAAACTCGTCGATTCTCGGCGAGGTCGGACGAGGATAGCCGTACACTCCCAGGTGGTCGGCTCGCAGGGTGTCGATGAGGTACAGGATCACGTTCGGGGCTGCGCCCTCCGCGACTGTCGGGTCGGAGCCGGTGGCATCTTGTCGGCGGTCCATACCCGACGGAGTCACGGCTCGAACCTCGGCACTACCGATGTCGATCCCGCCCGCCAGTGGATCCACTCCCGGCCCGGGCAACGCCACGAGGCCGATCCGAGAGACACCGCCGGCGACGTTCAGCTCCAGCTCCAGCGGCCCCGCGCTGTTCGGCCTGATCTCGAACGCGATCGGATCCTGCTCGCCCTCGGCGAACACGTCCAGGCGCAACGTCGAGTTCCTGCCGATCCCCCACGTCTCGACGCCATCGATCAGGAGGCGCGTACCCGCCGGGAGTCGTTCGAAGTACTCATGGCGCACGAGATAGGGGAGTCGCAACGTGTCCTGCGGAGAGTTCGCCGCTGCCACCGCCTCCGGAGGCGCCTCATCATCCAGGCGCAGCGCGGCCCACTCGAACCGGCGGCGCGAACCCGCGGCATCCTGTCTCAGCTCACCGCCATACGTAAACGCGAGCCGGTTGCTGCCTACCCGCATGGCGCTGGCGGGCAGTTCCACCACGTACTCGCGCGACTTCTTCCTGAGCACCAGCGTCTCGATGAGTTCGCCGTTGAGCGCGATGTCGATTTCCGGCTCGCCCTTCCGCACCGCGGAGGTTGGCCGGCCCTGGATCACGAGCCGGCGGCTCCGCGGCGCCACGCTCTCGAATTCGACCCAGGACGAGCTGCCGATTCCGTAGACAACCTCTCCGCTCCTGATGAAGCCACGCTCCCGAAGCGGCCGTGCCCGCCAGCGTGCCAGTTCCCCGACACCAGACTCGGTGCGCAGGTCCGCCAGTGCGGCATCAGCGACAAGGTCCAGGATGACGACACCCGCCGGTTCGCCCGACTCCTCCGTCTGGCAACCGGCCGTGACGAGCGCGAACGCAGCGATGATGCTCGCGAGCCAAGTCGTACGGTTCATCGCGCCACCGCCTCGATCGAAGAGATCGCCAGGTCCGCCGCGCTTCTGACTCGCGCGTCGTTGTCGGTGCCAGCGTCGCGCAGCGCCGGCAGTGCAGGCGCCGCGGCGGCGCCGATCTGCCCCAGGGCCCACGCCGCGCCGACGCGGGCCGTAGCCAGATCAGAGGTCAGCGCCGTGGAAAGGATCGGCACCGCCGATGCTCCCATCCGCGACAGGGCCTGCGCCGCGAAGCGGCTCGTCTGCCGATCGGGATCTTCGAGCACCGCGGCGATCGAATCGAGTTCGTCGGTCGCTTGCTCGGCCATCGACGCGAGGCCGCGCATGGCCCTTGACCGCGCGCTGCTATCCGGATCCTGCAGGCCGCGGCCAAGCCACTGCGCAGCTACCGGGCCCGGTGCCGCATGAAACGCAGCGTACGCCTGCACTCGTACGGCGACATGGTCATCCTCTACCGCGCGGCCGACATGATCCAACCCCGCATCACCGAGATGCCCGAGCACTGCGACCGCCTGTGCGCGAACCACCCAGTCCTGCGATTCCAACAGGGGCGCCAGAGCGGCCACCGCTTCCGCGCCATGGCCCTCCAGCGCTACCGCGCTATCCAGGCGCTCGCCGGGCGATCCGTACTCGAGACGATCGACGAGCTGCCCCACGGACGGCTCGGACACGCCACAGCCGGACGCGCCGAGGCCAGCCAACAGCAGCGCCATGACTCCCGTTAGGGCACTTCGCATCTGCGGAAATCCACGGTTGGTTGTCATGAAGAGTCTAGGCAGGCAGCGTGGCCAGTTCCTCGCCCACCCGCTCCATCAACGGCGTGATGGTGTCGGCATCGAAGGCGAGCCGGGCGCCGGCGGCCTCGAACAGTTGCGGCAGAGGCTTCGAGCCACCCAGGGCGAGCGCGGCGCGATAGTTGCCGAGCGCGAGTTCGGGATTCTGCTTGTAGGTGTTCCAGATCTGTAGCGCGCCCAGTTGGGCGATGCCGTACTCAATGTAATAGAACGGGTAGCAGAAGATGTGCAGTTGCCGCTGCCAGCTCGACTCCCGCTGCTCCTGATAACCGCTCCAGTCGGTGGCGGTCTCGAAGCGCTCGCCGAGGGCGAGCCACGCAGCCGTGCGCTCGTCGCCGCTGTGTTCCGGGTGCGTGTAGATCCAGTGCTGGAAGGCGTCCACACGCGCGATCCACGGAAGCAAGCCGATGACGCCCTCGAGGTGCTTACGCTTGGCACGAGCCGCGTCGTCCTCCGAGTAGAACTCGTTCAAGTGATCATCGCCAAAAAGCTCCATCGTCATCGACGCCACCTCGGCGAACTCGATGGGCGCGTGGCGATACTCGACCAGCGGATCACGGCGCGCGGCGATGGCATGGAAGGCGTGCCCAGCTTCGTGCAGCAGCGTCTCGACATCGCGATGCAGACCCGCCGCGTTCATGAAAATGAACGGCCGCCGCTGCTCGTCGAGTGTCGACTGGTACCCTCCCGGCGCTTTGCCCTTGCGCGAGTCCAGATCGAGCTCGGCCCCTTCCAGCATCCCTACGAACTGCGCCTCGAGTTCAGGGTCGATCTTCGCGAAGATCCGTCGGCAACCAGCCCCGAGTTCCTCGGCGCCGTCGAACGGCCGCAGCGGCTCCCGACCGAGCGGATCGACACCGTAGTCCCAGGGGCGCAGTTTCTCGAGTCCCAGCGCCTCCCGGCGACGTTCCGCCATCGCGTTGGCCAGCGGCATCACGTGTTGCTCTACCGCAGCATGAAACGCCTCGCAGTCGGCCGGCGAGTAATCGAAACGGCGATACGACTTGAAGATGTACTCGCGATAATCGGCACAGTCGGCATTGCTCGCCATCCGACTGCGCAGCCCGGACAGTTCATCGAAGATCTCGTCGAACGCTTCGCGCTCCCGCAGCCGCCGCGCCGACGAAGCTTCCCATGCCTCCCGGCGCTCAGCGCGGTCGGTAACCTCGAGATGCTTGCCCAGCTGCGGCATGGTGAGATCCTCGCCGCGGAACTGCACCGTCATCGCGCCGCTGATCTTCTGGTACTTCTGGCTCAGCACGCTTGCCTGCGTCTGCAGTTCGATGTTCGCGTCGCGGTATAGCTCCATCTCCACCGCCACGTCGCGATCGAGCACGCCGTAGCGCGCCGCATCGAGATCCTCACGAGCCTCGCAACCGAGATAGAAAAGATTGAGTCGGTGAAACCACGGCTTCGCGGCCGGCATGAAGTTCTCGACCAGGTGCAGATAGGCCTGCTCCGCCTCACTGTCCTCGGTGTTGCATGTCATGGCTATGTAACGTCGCGAGCGCTCTTCGGAGACCGCCGCCTGCAGCTCCGAGGAGTCCAGCAGCCACTGCTCCAAGTCTCCGGCATCAGCCAACTCGCGGGCCAGCAGTTTCTCGACGAAAGGCTGCACGGCCGGCCAATCGCCGAGATCGAGTTGAGCGGGCAGGAAGTTACGGGGGAACTCATTCGTCGACACTTCAGTTGCTCCAGATCGTCTGTTCGCGGCGGGCCGCGTTGTATCGCCCTACTCGGGAGGTTCGGGCTGTAGCCCGGGGTCAGGTATGAGTTCTGCTTTCAAGGCTTCGAGTGGCACGTCGGCATGCACCTCTTCGTCCTCACTGATCACGATTCCCAGCGTCTTGCGTAGCCAGACCACGAAGCCCGCCGAGGAGATCAGGCCGACGATGACCAGTCCAATCATCATTCCGTAAACGCCAGGTTGACCCAGCGCCTCGGCGAGCAGCTTGCCGGCCCAGGCCAGCGGGACGGTGAGCACCAGCGCCCTTGTGGCGGCCATGATCAACCCTGGCTTGCCCTGACCGAGAGCTTCGAAGACCGGCCGCATCAGAAAGAACGGGACCGACGCCAGACACGCGATCGGCACCAGATACAAGGCAAACCGCGTGTATTCGACCGTCTGGGGCGACTCGGCCAATGCGCCGGCGAGCCACGGTCCGATGATCACCATGAGAGGGGTCACAAGGAACACCGAGTAGCCGACTGCGATCCCGAGCGCCTGCCGGATCCCCGCACGCAGCCCGTCCCAGTCCTTCTTGCCGACCAGGCGACCGGCGAACGGCAACATGGCCACCGACATCGCGATGAGCGGGTTCATCGCGAACATGGTGACGCGGTTATAAATCGAATATGCGGCGATGGACGCGGTTGCGTGGGTGAGTCCCGAGAGCATCGTATTGACCATCGCCATCTCGACTGCGGAGAGCGTGAAGGTCAGGCCAGCTGGAATCGCCAGGTTGAGCTGCGTGCGGTACGGGGTCGGATCCAGCCCGGGTACGTTGTGCTCACCAGCTGCCAGGCGGGTTACCTCATGCTGCCGCGCCCGGACGATCGCGTAGACCAGTCCACCTATGCGGCCAATGACCGTCGATAGCGCGATACCGAATAAGCCCCAGTGGAAGACGAACAGGAACAGTGTGTTCAGCGTCACGTTGATGACGTTGGAGATGATCCCCGCCCACATGGTGGCGCGCGTGTCTTGATGCGCCTTCACCAGCGAGTCCGGTATCACCGACCAGAACGACGTGAAGGCGGAGCCACCGATCATGATCGCGGCGTACATCCGGAAACCCGCGAAGACCTCGTCGTTAAGACTGCCCTGCGGCGCGGCAACCCAGATCAGGAGGCCGAACAGAAAGAACAGCGGCGAAATGACCCACACCATTCGCCAGCCGGCGGCGAGGTACTGCTCGATCTTCTGCCCTTCGCCCGAGGTCATCGAGCGCGACAGCGCAGCCGTCAGTCCGGTCGAGAGACCGACCCAGATGGCGATCATCAGGAACTCGAACGGCACCGTCAGGCCGATAGCCGCCACCGCGGCGTCGCCGATCGTCGCCGCGTACGCGGTATCGACGAAGGTGAACGCGGCACGCATGACGAACGACACCATCAGCGGTGCCGACATCTGCATCAGTGTGAGGTCGCGACGAGGGACGGTGGTCACGCGTGGAATCCAGGGGATCGCTGAGAGAGACGACTCAGTGTAGCCGACCAGCGTGGACGCATGCGCGGCCTCAAATCCCGGAACAACGTGGAAGGTGGCGTGGCACACTCTCCGCGTCTCTCCCGCAGCCAAGCCTCGCCGATGACCTCCCAGCCACGCCGTATTCCCGTCTTCGCGGAGCGCCTCCTGCTCCTGGTGGGCTCGCCGCTGCTGTTCCTGCTGCTGGCCGAGGCGGCGATCGCTGTCACCGGTATCGACACCGACGTGGCCCGCAACGACAACGCTCAAATCGCGGTGCCGGTGTGGCTGCTGGCCGATGAGGCATGGGTCGCGGATCGGCGCTCGAAGTGGCGCCGCGAAGGCGACACACCCATAGCTGCCGCCGAGGTGGAATGGCTGTACCACTTCGAAGAGGCGCGTTGGATCGGCTACAAGATGAAGCCCGCGGTCGACGTTGCCGCAGTGAACCCGTTCAACGCCGTCGAGGTGGACAAGAACATCACGTTCCAACTCCAGTCGAACGACAGCGGCTTCCGCGACCGTGAGTTCAGACCGCGCGAACCGGGTACGGTGCGCGTGGTCACGCTCGGCGACTCCAGCACGTTCGGCTGGGGCGTGGATCCCGAGCAGACGTTCCAAAGATTGCTCGAGGGCCGCCTGAACGAAGGCGACGGGCCTCGCTTCGAGGTCCTGAACCTCGGCATCCCCGGCCACAACTCACGCCACGGGCTCGGCGTGTTGCGCCACTATGCGCTCGCCCTGGAGCCGGACGTCCTGATCTTCGCGTACGGCGCCAACGACCCGCGTAAGGTCCCGACCCCGACCGACCTCGTGCTCGCCGGCGACGACACGATGCTCGCAGGCATTCGCCATGGCCTGCTGAACCTGGGCACGTACCGCCTCCTGCGCCGCGCCGTGTTCAGCGCAAGCGACCCTCTCCGGCCGGGCACGCTGGAACGGGAAACGGTGACCGCCGTGCCGCTCGCGGACTTCGAGGACAACCTGCGCACGTTTCATGAGTTGGCGGTAGCGGCGAACGCCGTGCCCTTGTTGATGTCGGTTTGCACCGGCGAGCGCCCGTATGCGGCCAGCGTGCGCAATGTCGCCGACGAGCTGGGCATCGGCGCGCTCGACGTCCGCCAGGTGTTCAGCGAGCACATCGACGCGCTCGAAGCCGGCACGCTGTACCCGGAACGGGTCGACACCTATCGCCAACTGTACGGCGACATGTTCAATGACCGACGCGCCTACGCGGTGACCTCGGACGGTTGCCACCCGCACTGGGTCGGACATAGTCTGATCGCCGACGAACTTGCGCCGCTCGTGCTCAGCACGCTCGGGATGACCGCTACCGCCGCCACTGAACCCGGAGACTCGCCGTGAAATCGCATCGCTACCACCTGCTCGCCGTGCTCCTGAGCGTCGCGCTCCTGGCGCCGAACGCGCTGGCGTTTGCTGGGCCGCAGGCAGACGCCGAGGGTCGCGCCATCGCCGAGTCGGTCATGGAAGCGATGGGCGGTCGCGCGGCCTGGGACGGCACGCGCCACGTGTCCTGGAACTTCTTCGGCGGGGCCCGCCAGCATCACTGGGACAAGTGGACGGGAGACATCCGCATCGAGGCCGCCGAGGGACAGGACCGTGCGGGTAACCGCAGGCCCGCAACGCTCACGCTGATGAACATCAACACGCGCACCGGGCGCGCGTGGTCGGATGGCGTGGAGGTGGGTGGGGAGAAACTCGTGGAGATGCTGGAGAGCGGCTGGGCCAACTGGGTCAACGACTCCTACTGGATGTTCATGCCCTACAAGTTGCTCGATCCCGGCGTGAACCTGACCTACACGGGCGAGGACCTCATGGCCGACGACCGCGCGGCTGATGTCCTGGAGCTCACCTTCGAGTCAGTGGGGGTCACACCTGGCAACCGGTACCTGATCTACGTCGCCCGCGACACCGGCCTCGTCGAACAATGGAGCTACTTCCCCACCCGCGAAGCCACGGAACCGGGCTTCACGATGCCGTGGGCCGACTGGCAGCGCTTTGGCGACATCCTGATCGCCACCAATCACGGCCGCGGCGCCGACTGGAACATCGCGGTGTACGACGAGCTACCGGCAGCGCTGTACACCGATCCCGACTACTCGGTCGAGTAGCAGCGGGAGCGCCTCGACAGCCCCGCTACGGAGTCATCGCCCTGATCACCCGGAACGCTTCCGGCAAGCGAGCGCTCCGGAGGCCTCAGGCGAGAGTCCGCGATGGGACGTTCACGGGCTGCGCGCGCTTGAGCAGCAGTTCCTCGCCGAGCGGCACGGACTCCAGAACCCGCACGATGCGCACAGCCGAACGCCCGTCGCCGTAGGGATTCTGCATACCGTCCAGACTTTCTTTGAACTCGCTGCCGAGCGCCCGCGTGATCGCCGCCAGGATCGCGGCTGCGTCGGGTTCCACGTCGATGACGTTGGCTGCCCTCTCCCGCCCCTGCTGACGCATCCCGATGTTGACCACCGGCAACACCAGCGAAGGCGCCTCCATGATGCCGCTCGACGAGTTCCCCACGAGCACCGCAGCCTGCCGGAGGACCCCCCAGTAGAGCACCGGATCGAGATTCACGAACAGGCGCGCATGCGGCCGTGGCTCGCAGAACGCCGCCGCGCGGCCAATCAGTTCGTGGCCACCAGCATCGCTGTTGGGGAAACAGAACAGGATCGGGCGCTCGAGCTCGCCAAGCGCCTCGAACAGAGCGTCGGCCTCCCGCGTCGTGTTGCGCGCCAGGGTCACGGGATGAGTGGCAACGACGACTGGTGCTTCGGCCAGCGACAGGTCCAGCTCCTGCTCGATCTCCTCGCGGTCCGGTAACTGGCTACGCTGAAGGTGGTCTAGCGACGGAGCGCCCACCTGATGGACGCGCCACTCCTCTTCCCCCATGGCCAGCAATCGCTGCGCGGCCGTGGCCGTTGGCGCCAGATGCACATGACTCATGGCTGTGAGGGCATTGCGCACCGCGTGATCGATCGCCCCTTCGCTGACCTCGCCACCCTCGATGTGGGCCACGGGAATCCGCAGCGCAAGCGCCACCGCCGACGGGGCCAGCATCTCGTACCGGTCTGCGATGAGCAGCAGCAAATCGGGACGCATCGTCCCGAGCACGTCCGCCAGGCCGAGCGTGGCGGTGCCAATGGTCTTGGCCATACCGACATCGGTATCCGAACTCAGCAAACACTCGACCCGCGCGTCCACACGAAACCCATCGGCTTCAATCTGATCAACAGTCATCCCGAACGCCGGCGAAAGGTGCGCGCCGGCCACGATCAGACCCAGCTCGATCTCCCCGCTCGCATCGAGCTCCCGCAGCACCCAGTACAGGTGGCTGTAGTCAGCTCGGGACGTGGTCACGACAGCAATAGTGCGCATGCCAGCGATGGTACGGAATCTGCCCCCGCGCTGCAGCGCTTCCACCGCAGGTACCGGCCGGAATTCCGTGAATCGAGCGGTTCTCTCTGTTAGTACCTAGAGGAGCGGACTCGCTGAAAGGAGGGCCAACGTGTGGCAACGAGGAGCGGCAACGGTACTCGCGGCGGTGATCCCCGCCCTGGGAGCGATAGCGATCGCCGAGGCCGCCCCTCCTCAGGCGGCGCCGCCGACGTTCCTGGCGGACAGTGAGGAGGCTGCGGGCTCCGGAACCGCAAGTTTGGAACGGATGGGAGCTTGGTTGCGCGACGGCGGCCGTTTCTTGGCGAGTTCGCGACCTGGCAATCCGTATCGTGAGGAGGCGTACCGTAGAGTCGTCCAACTACTCGCCTGGCAAGAGCGCTTCTCTGCCGACATGGACCGGTACGTAGACGAGTACCTCGACGAGTTCCCCGACGGCGCCTACCGCGACGAACTCGCATGGACGCAGCTATTCTGGGCTACTAACCACTACGAGTATCCCGACGATGAGGCATGGCGACCTCTCGAAGTAGCGGCCGCGTACCAGCGTTTCCTCCGACTACACCCTGAATCTCAGGTGCGCGACCGAATCGCCCTCGAAATCGCGCGTGGCTGGTACAGCGCCGTCGTGATGATCGTCGACCACCCTGACGTCAACGAGGCCTATGAGGTTCGTGACGTAGCGCGCCTCAAAGCCCGTGCCGTAAGGCTCCTGGAGCCCATTGTCGAACGACGAACGGAGGGAGCGACGAGCAAGATGGAACGGACCATCTGGGAGGCCGAGTCGATCCTCGAGTTCCTCACGACGCACAAGGGCATGTCACGGAGTGGCTACGAGCGCCTGGATGTCGAGGAGGCCGAACCGGCGAGGTCGGTTACCGTCACTTTCTACGAGCCCGTTGACGGCGTGTGGCAGCACGTCTTCAGTCGCTCGAAGCGACGGGCAGACGGCCCGGCAGGGCGGCGCCAGACGAGAATGCCTCGTCGCGTCGACCACCCCGAGGATGGCACGCATTGGAGATCGGCCCGCGGCGGCCACGCTATCGCCCGGGCCGATCGTGACCTGGCGCAGATGTATCGGCGCTATCTCGACGACGAGGCCCACTCAACGCGGGCGGCAGGAGGACAACCGAGCTGCTTCCACGCGACCTACCCGCTTTACGACCCCATGCCCGGAGTCGAGTCCACCGTGTCTCTGGACGACTGGGTCGACAACGCGTTCGCTATCTTCACGGGGGAAGTCACTGGCACCGAAGGCGGGTTCTTTGGAGACGCACCGGCCATCCTGATTCAGTTGCGCATCGACAACGTGCTGCGCAGCGACCGGAAAATGTACCCGGTTCGGCGCGGAGACCATCTCTACCTCGTTTACCCGTCGGGTCGATTCGACTACAACGGCGGCAGCATTTGCGTGGACAATTCCGACAGCTGGCCGGCCCGGCCACAGGTCGGGACGCAGGTTCTCGTCGGGCCACAGACGTTCGGTCGCGGGCCGGAGGGCAACATCGTCGTCCTGCAGGCCGGCGGAGTCGAACTCGCGTTTCAGGACGAGTCCAGCCTCGGCCTCGCGGAGGGGTGGACTGATGTGCCCGGCATTGCCGGAATCACAGTGCTCACGTCTCTCCTGGCCGAAGTCCGGACAAGGTTGCGCAGGAGGGGCCGGTAGGCGCTCGGTTGCGCAGACCATTCAGAAGCGAGCCGCGCCCCCGATGGAACACGCAGGGCCCTGACTATCCGTAACCGCTAGCGTCGAGGCAGGCCCGCTACCAGGCCCTGGGCGCCCTGCACCATCCTGCCTTCGGCGATGGCAGTCAGGGAACAGGTGTATTCGTCCTTCAGGCGGTATACGACCGTGTCCTCGTAGACGTCGAAGCCGTCGACGAGGAAGATCTCGCGATCGGAGTTGATATCGACGCCGTTGATACGGCGGAAGCCCTTGCCGCCGCACAATGGAAGTACTCCGGTCTTCTCGAGCAGCAGGAGAACGTCGCCGTTGCCCACCAGGAAGGTGCCGTCGGGCCGCGACGCGAACGCGGTGACCTGCAACCCGGGGCGGCGATAAAGCTCCTGGGGCTGCGTGTAGCGCGGCGCGCCCACCTTGAAGATCGCATCGAAGTGCCACTGACCGTTCGTGCCGGGCATCTTCGGGCCCGCGCCCTTGTCGACGATGTAGAGCGTTCCCCATTCGTCCATATCCAGGAACGTGGGGTTCACCCAGTTGTGTCCGCGCGTCGCGATGCGCCGCAGGTTGCCGTTGGGCGAGTACAGCCAGACGTTGCCATCACGGGGCCAGCGACCCACCGAGTCGCCGCCCATGTCGGCAATGATCAGGTTGCACTGCATGTCCCACTGCACGTCGGCGATGAGACCGAACCTGTTGTCCTCCAGAACCTCGACGGTGTGGTCCCAGGTGTCGTAGATCACCACGTTGGCGCTGTTGGCAACCGCGACCTTCTCGCAGTAGGAGCTGTGATCCACGCCCTTGGGCTTCATCCGAACGCCCATCGGGATCTTGGCGAGCTTGTAGCGCTTGCCGCCCTTGCGCGGACGCAATCGGAGGAGGGAATCGTAGCGACCCGACACAGAGACGAGATCACCGGGGCGAATCGAGACGCCCTCGGAGGCGCCCACCTGTGGGGCCTGGGCTGGGGCAGTGGCTGGAGCGATCAGCATCAGGCCGAGAACGACCGCTCCAACTCGCGGAATCGTGTACCTGAGCTTCCTCATCGTGCGTTGCCTCATCGGCCCCAGGCTCAACAGTGCAACGAAATAGCGGACCCATCTGCGGGTGACTGCGAGTCTAGGAACTCCGCCGCGATACGACAACGTGGCCGGCCCAAGCGAGGGGACAGGAGCGGCCAGACGCGGCCAGGAGAGTACGCGCGGCGGTGGACGGGGTGGGCCAGCAGCGGCCTGGCGACCTCAGAGAGAGCCGTCACACTATTCACGCGCGCCATGCCCGGACCCCAGACGGACCGTTGCGGCTTTCGACTAGCCCGTGAACAGTCGCTCCACAGCTGCTGGGCTCACCGCGGCGTGCAGCGTGGCGTCGTCCCAACGCGACGCCAGTCGCTCCGCGAGCACGCTCGCCAGTCGCTCCGTTCCCATGCTGTCGCTGGCGTTGCTCGCCGGAAACGGCAACTCGACCTGGAGTTCGCCACGCACGCTCACCCAGGCCGCGGTGTCATCGTCGGGCAACTCCAACCCGGGCCAGCGCACGCCGCCGCCGACATCGCCAGCTACCGCGCTGAAGCCGACGCGCAGTTCGCGACTGTGCACCCCTACTCTCGCCTTGCCGAGGCGTGCGAGGTAGTCGACCTGCACTTCGGCGCCCTCGGGCAACACGAACGACCGGCCACTGCCACGCCGCAAGATTCGGCTCATCACCCCACCGGGTGACGGTCCCCCGAGGAGGCCGCGTAGGCCCCCGGAAGCTTCGGCGAATACGCTGCCAGACATGGGAACCGGGAGTTCCTCGAGTTGCTGTTGAGTGGTCGCGAGGTCGCATTCCTCCGAGCTCAGCACCTCGGCGAGTTCGTCGAGAAACACCCAGCTGGTGAGTTCGACCGCCGCCTGCTGCAGCGCCTCGGGATCGCCCACGATCTCGCCCGCCAGCTCCGGCGGAAGTCCGGCCAGCACGGCCTCGATCGCGTCGGCCACGCGCGGCTGTAGGATGTCGGTGCGCAGGCCCGAAGCTCCTTGTCGGGCGTGCAAAGTGAACTCCACCGCACGAGTGGCCGCGCCGTCACCGGAGCGGCTGAACAACCAGCGCAGCTGCGTATCGCTCACTGGCACCGTGCGATCGCGGTGACGCACGCAGTACAAACGGGACCCGACACTACCCTTCGCATTGGTGCGGGCGACGGCGTGCGGGCTACCGCCCCGACGTGGCACACCGACCACCAGCAGATCACCGTCTTCGCCGACGAGATGTTCCAGGTGCCCGTCGATGCGCGGGGCGGTGAAACGCGTGAGCATCTCTTCGCACGCCGCGCGTGCCTGTTCGTCGTTCATGGCCAGCTCGGATTCGTAACGACCGGCAGCGTCCACGCCGAGTATCACTCGCCCACCGTCGCGATTGGCCAGCGCGACGATGTCGCGGGCGAGCTGCTCCTGGCCGTCTTCGGTGCCGAGAAGGCTGGACGGCGCGAAGACCAGACGCTGCGCATCCACCGGATACGCCGCGAGCGCTTGTTTGACTTCCGCCGCTGTTGTCATGCCGAGCCCGGGTCAGTCGCCGACAACTTTCGAGCCGGGCGCGATCTCGTCCGTGCCGTCGGCGAAACGCACCCAGCACTTGGTTCCCCCGTCGTAATCGAGAGCGCGCACCACAAGGGTGGCTGCGCGGTCAAACGCCGTGCAGGGGACGTCGCCCTCCGGATCAAGGCCGCGCCAGATACGCACGAACGCGTTGGTGTCCCATTCGTCGCCGATCGTCGTCGCGTCGGTGTGGCCCGGGTAGACGACCATCTCCTTGGGGAGCTGCATCAGCACGTCCATGATCGACCGCTTCAGATCCGCATACGTCGCATGACCCGGCGCGAGCGTGCCGCCAATCGTGCCCTTGAACAGGGTGTCGCCGGTAAACACGGCCTCGTCGTTAACCACCAGGGCGAGCATCCCCACCGTGTGGCCGGGAGTCAGCAATGCTCTGATGCGCAGATCGCCGCAAACGATCTCGTCGCCGTCCTCCAGATCGTGCTGGATCTCGTCGCAGTACGGTCGCTCGGCAGGATGGCCCCAGATCTCGCAGCCGAAGCGCTTCACGTACTCGGCGTTATGAACGATGTGGTCCACGTGGTGATGAGTCAGCAGCAGGTGCGTGATGGAGATGTCATTGGCCGCGATCGCTTCGAGAATCGGTTCCAGCGGCCCGCCCGAGTCGATCAGCACACCGTGCCCGCCCGGGCGGTCGGCAACCAGATAGGAGTTCGATAGCCAACCGTCACTCATGCTGCGTTCGATGATCATCCCGACAGTCCTCTTTGGTTCAGCACAGCTTGATGTTTCCTGATGTCTTGCTGGCTCAGAAGGTGATGACAGAGCGGATGCCGTCCTGTGCTTCCATCAACTCGAAGCCCTTCATGACCTCTTCCAGGCTCAGATGATGCGAGACGAATCCGTCGAGGTCGAGTTTCCCTGCCATATACATATCCACGAACTGGGGAACGTGTGTGCGCCCCTTCGCGCCGCCGAAGCTGCCGCCCTGCACTCGACGACCGGTGATGAGCAATCGCGGCACAATATCGAGCGTCTCGCCCTTGCCGGCGACGCCCAGAACCGTGCACAGGCCCCAGCCGATCCGGGCCACTTCCACCGCCTGCCGCATCACCTTCACATTGCCGGTCGCTTCGAAGCTGTAGTCAACTCCGTTGCCGCCCGTCAGCTCCATGATCCGAGCGACAGCCTCCTCCCCGCCGGTGAAGCAGTCGGTGGCGCCGTAACGTCGGGCAATCGCGAGCCGCTCTTCGGACATGTCGACCGCGAAGATGCGCTCGGCGCCCGCGATCTGACTGCCTGCCACGGCGCCCAGCCCCACGAGCCCGCAGCCGAACACCGCCACCGTCGACCCCGGCTCGACCGCCGCCTTGTGAATGGCGGCTGCAAGACCCGTTGTTGCCCCGCATGCGAGCGTGCAGATCTTGTCGAAAGGCGCCTCGGGATTGACCTTGGCCAGCGCGATTTCCGGCATCACCGTGTACTCGGCGAAGGTGCTCGTACCCATGAAGTGACGCACCGGCTCTCCGTCCAGCGACAAGCGTGCGGTCCCGTCCGGAAGGTATCCGCTGCCCTGCTGCGCACGAATCGCCGTACAGATGTTCGTCTTGCCGCTGGCGCAGTGATCACACTCGCCACACTCGGGCGAGAACAAGGTGATCACATGATCCCCCGGGCGCAGCGACGTAACCCCTTCGCCAACCTCTTCGACGACACCGGCTCCTTCGTGACCGAGAACCGTGGGCGCGTAGCCGCTCGGGTCGACACCGCTCCAGGTGTACAGGTCGGTGTGGCACACGCCGCAGGCGTGGATCCTGACGAGGACCTCACCGGCATTCGGCGGGGCCAGGTCCAGTTCGCGAATCGCCATCGGCTGGCCGAACTCTTCCAGCAATGCCGCGCGTATCTTCATTACGTTCTCCGCTGTCGTGATGTCCGGCCGCCAGAGGCCGAACTCTGCCTAGTGTCGTAGGGGCGGATCGAGGCCGGCTGAAAGGCGGCGAGACGGACGGTACCATGCGTCTCGTACCGACTCGGCGACCTTCCGCCGCGGGCTGCCAGGGGAAGCGACATGGAATCCGACTCCGCGGCACTGGACACGATCGAAGGCAAACGGATTCTGGTGTTCAGCGAACCGATAGCGGGGCTTCGCGCCTTCCTGGTGATCGATGATGTGTGCGGCGGAATGGCGGCCGGCGGCACCCGGACGCGGGCGTACCCGGCACCGATCGACGCGGTCCACGACGCCTGCCAGCTCAGCCGTGCGATGACTCTGAAGTGCGCGATAGCTGGGCTACAGGCGGGCGGCGCGAAGATGGTCGTCATGGATCATCCTGGGCTGTCTCGGGCCGACGCCTTCCGCGCACTCGGCAGGCGAGTACAGGAACTGGGCGGCTTGTTCCAGACCGCGGGAGACCTCGGCACCACCCTCGAGGACCTCGCGCATATGGCTCAGACCACCCGCTTCGTTCGCACCAACGAACGCTCGCTGGCCGCGGCGGTAGCACGCGGTGTCCGTGCCTGTGCCGAGGCCTGCGCCGCGACCCGAGGGCACGCGGATCTGCGCGATCTCCGGGTGGCCGTGCAGGGCTGTGGCGCCATCGGCGCAGCCGTGGCCTCAGCGCTGGCGGACGCCGGAGCAAGCCTCCATGTGGCCGACCTCGATCCAGCGGCGGCAAGCCGTGTCGCAAAGGCGACGGGTGCCCGCGTCGTGGAGCCCGATGGGATTCTCTCGGCCGATGTCGACATCGTCGCGCCGTGTGCTACCGGCGGCGTGATCAATGGTGAGTCTGTCGAAGCGCTGCGGGCCTGGGCAGTCTGCGGTGCCGCCAACAATATCCTCGCCGACGAGGCGACGGGCACGTTGCTGGTCCAACGCGAGGTTCTGTTCGTTCCGGACTTCATCGCCTCGGCGGGCGCCGTGATCGTGGGCGTCTGCGAGCTGCAGGGCCGTGACGACGCAGAATCGCTGATTCAGCAACTCGGAACAACGACACGAGAGGTTCTCCTCGAGGCCGCTGCCGAGGGTACTGCCACCACGGTCGTGGCCCAACAGCGCGCAGAGTACATGCGCCAGGCACGGCGGCGCGGAACGACCACCTAGCAAGCCGTGGTGGCAGTCCGATGGGTCTGCTAGCGCGCGCGCTCCGGGTGTAACGCGTCCGCTACCTCGGCCGCGAGCAGCACGATCCTCGGCGAAGGCCGCGTCGCCCAGTCGCCGGGAATCGTCACCACCCTCACGTCGGCAAAGCCAGGCAGCGCCTTCCACTCGGCGTGAATCGCGGTTGCGCGGCCGTCGGCCGTCTCGAACTCGAGCACCACGTCGGGAGCGCGCGACAGAATCGCCTCGAGGCCACTCTTGAACCCCGGACGGGCGATGTCAGCAAAGACGTTGCTGCCTCCGGCCAACTCGACGACGTCGTGCAGGAAGCCAACACCGCCGCTCACCCAGAGCTCGGCGAAGCTACCCGGGCGTCGCCCGAACACCGCCAGCACGCGTGGCGCGGGTCGTCCAACTACAGAGGCCGTAACCGCATGGAGGCCCTGCACGACACTAGCGGAGAGTTGGGCGGCTTCGGCCGCGAGATCGAGTTCGCCGCCGAGCGTGTGAACGTGAACGAGCATCTCCTGAATCGATCCCGTCGCGAACGAGTAGACCTCGATGCCCACGCCTTCGAGCTGAGTTGTCAGGCTGCGCTGTGCGGGATCCACCACGATGAAATCCGGGCGGACTGCCAGGATGGCTTCGAGGTTGGGGTCAACCAGCCCGCCGAGACGCGGCAACCGCTCGACTGCCGCAGGGTAGTCGTCGTAATCGCCCACGCCGACCACACGGTCCCCTGCCCCGATGGCGAACAGGATTTCGGTGGCGGCCGGAACCAGCGACGCCACGCGTTGCGGCGTCTGAGCTCCGAGTTCCCCGGCCCACAACAGCACGGCGACAGTCACCACGGCGGCCGCGGCGATCCCTACAGATCTCGGCCGCGGCACTCTAGTCACGAGCAAACCCACGGCGCAGCAGCAGGAACAGGAAGAACGGCCCGCCAAGACAAGCGGTGAGAATGCCGATCGGCAGCTCGACCGGGCGGATCACGACTCGCGCCAAGATGTCGCAGACAACCAGAAAGCCCGCGCCACCGAGCAGCGCCCCGGGCAGGACGACGCGGTAATCGACACCGCCGATCAGCCTCACCGCGTGCGGTACCAGGATGCCGACGAAACCAACCGGTCCGGCCACCGCCACGGCGACACCCGTGAGCCACGAGGCCAACAGCAGACCGCGCCGGGTCGCGCGGTCGGCGTCGATGCCGTGCGCCTGCGCCTCTTCCCGGCCCAGGCTCATCAGATTGAAGGTGCGGCCACAACGCAGCAGCAGCACCCACGCGGGCAAGCTGGCGACGAACAGGATCGCCAGGAGTCTGTAGGTGGCGCCTTCGAGATCGCCCATCATCCAGCGCACCATCCGCGCCGTCGCGGTGTAGTCGGCGAAGTACTGCACGAGTAAGACCGCGGCGCCGATGGTGAAATTCAGCGTCACGCCGGCAAGCAGCAGGACTGTGGGCGGCGTCCCGCCAGTCCGCGTCGCCAGCGCCATGACGAGCGTAGTGGTGGCCAGCGCGCCGATCAGCGCCGCCCCCGGCACGGTGAACTCTGCCAGGCCTCCGCCTGGCAGGAAGCGGATCACCAGAAACGTCATCAAGCTCGCACCTGCCGTCACGCCCAGCGTGTAGGGACTCGCGAGCGGATTCCGCAGCAGCGACTGGTAGGTGGTTCCAGCTAGCGCCAGCGAACCGCCCACGAGTGCAGCAAGCAGGACCCGCGGCAAGCGGGCCATGAAGAAGATCGCCGCGGCTGGATTGCTCGACCAGTCGAATGGATCCGACCACACCTCACGCAGATCGACGTCGGTTGCTCCGACCAGGGGCCCGAGCAACAGGGCACCGACCAGGAAGGCGCCGCCGAGCAGAACGATGCGGGCACGCCGTCGACGGGCCATTACGGGAAAAGTCACGCGCGCCCTCCTGCGGTGAATCGGTCGGTCCCATACGCGTCGTTGAGCAACTCCGGCTGTAGCACCGCCACAGGATCGCCCTGCTGCAGCACCCCGCCGCGCTGCAACACGACCACGGCGTCGGCCAGCGCCCCGACGAACGACAGGCGATGGGTGGAAACGACCAGAGCCACGCCCTGCTCCTTGAGTGCCGCCAACGTGGCGGTGAACTCGAGCACGAACCCCGGGTCCAGGGCGGCCAGCGGTTCGTCCAATAGCAGGACCGCAGGCCGCGCGACCAGGGCGCGGGCCAGCAATACTCGGCGTTGCTCGCCGCCAGAGAGCGTGGCGAAGGAGCGGCGCAAGAGATGCCCGGCACCAACCCGTGCCAGGGCGCGGCCGACCGCCAACCACTCGGTCTTGCCCTCCCAGCCCCGCGCCGGCAACAACGAATACAGCCCCATGAGGACCATTTCGTGCACTGCGAAGCCGGCCGCACGCGGACTGCGCTGCGGCAGATACCCGAGCCCGGCCGTCCGCTCGGCCGGACTCAGCGTGCCGACCTCGCGCCCACCGAACCGCACCGATCCGGCCTGTGGCGGGAGCAGGCCGCCGAGAATACGCAACAACGTCGTCTTACCGGCTCCGTTGGCGCCGATCAGCGCGACGCACTGGCCGGGCTCGATGCGCAGGCTGATGTCACGCAACAGAGGCGCGTCGTAGCCAAACGTGACTTCGCTGGCAACCAGCGACGCGTCAACGCTCATCGCACGGCCGATCGCGGCGAATTCGCATAAATGTCACCCTAACCCTCGAGGGCCGGTCGGGATGGACCGGTGACGGTTTCCTGGCTCACGGATCGTCCTACTAACCGCCGCCTTCCCAGGCATTCCCGGTGGCGTTCCGGGTGCTTGTGCACCCTCGGACGGTGTTCGTCCCCGTTCACAGTTGCGGGGCAGCGCGGGATTTACACCCGCTTCCCGTATGAATCGTGCGTCGCTTATACCATGGCCGGCGAGATGCCCACAACGAACTCTTACCGACTCCGTCACGCGTTTGTTCACGATGGCACGGGTGCGGCCGCGGCCGCCGCGGACGTGGTCGTCGAGGGTGGCCGTGTGGCAGACATCCTGCCACCGGGCCGCGCCCCATCCGCGGGCCGCACGATCGACGCTGACGGGCTCTGCCTCGCGCCCGGCTTTGTCGATATCCACTCTCACTCCGACGGCGCCCTCGCCCACCCCGCCGCGGCCGAGTTGCTGGAGCCGTTTCTGCTGCAGGGGATCACCACCCAGGTGATCGGCAACTGCGGCCTCGGCCTTGCACCCGCACCGCCTGAACGCCGCCGGGAGCTGGCCGCCTTCATGGCACTGATCATCCCTGAAGGGATGGGTTTCTCATGGACGAGCTTCGCGGACTACCTCGACCACCTCGAAGCGAGGCCGCTGCCGCTAAACGTCGCCGCGCTCGCCCCCCACGGCAGCCTGCGTTGTTCGGTCACCGGCACCGAGCCCGGCCCGGCACGCGGCAAGGCGCTGGAACAGATCGGCGACGCATTGAAGGAGGCGCTCGATGCGGGCGCCTTCGGCCTCTCTGCCGGGTTGATCTACCCGCCCGGAATGTGGTCCGACACCGAAGAACTCGTCGAACTCTGTCGTGCGGTGGCAGCGGTGAGCGGCGTATTTACCTGCCATGTGCGCGGGTCCAGTGAACTGGCGATCGAGGCCGAGCGCGAGTTGCTCGAGATCGGCGCGCGTACCGGCGTGCGGCTGCAACATTCGCATCACGAAGCCTTCGGCCCGGGCTACTGGCACGTGGCGCGTAAGACACTTCAGATGGAGGACGCCGCTCGACGCGAGGGCGTCGATGTCGCCTCGGATGTCGTCCCGTACCACGCGGTCAACACGACACTCCTCGCCATCCTGCCGCCGTGGAGCCTCGTTGGCGGCGTCGGTGCTTTGTGCGAACGCCTCGCGCAGCCGCACCTGCGGGCCCGCATCGACGACGAGGTCCACCATCGGATACCGGTGTGGCCGCCCTGGGACGAGGGCTGGGCCCACAACCTGGTGCGCGCCGGGGGCTGGGACAACATCGTGCCGCTGCAGGCACGCAGCGAGGGCCATGCCGGATGGCTGGGCCGGAATCTCGCGGAGACGGCGACGCGCGAAGCCAAAACTCCCTTTGAATGCGCGGTCGAGCTGCTAATCGCCTCCGAGGGCGACGTCATGGCCCGCTACCACGGCATCAGCGGCGCACCCGGCGACGAGGGCATGCTTCGCGAGTTGCTCGTGCATCCGCACCACTCGATCGGCGTCGACGTCATCCTCAAGGGTGCTGGCGTAGCGCACCCGGGAGGCTTCGGGGCCATGCCCAGAGTGCTCGGCCACTACGGCCGCGATGCGGGCTGGCTCGACCCAGGCACAGCCGTGCGCAAGGTCACGTCACAGCCGGCCGATCGGATCGGAATTCCACGTGGCCGCATCGAGGTCGGAGCCGCGGCCGACCTGGTTCTCTTCGACCCCTCCACCGTGGGCGAACGCGGCACCTATGCCCACCCGGACCGTCCGCCACGCGGGGTCGAGCACGTATTCCTCAACGGCGCGCAGGTCGTCGCCCAGGGCGCAATAATCGCCCATGGAGGAGGCCGCGTGCTGCGACGTGGTCAGGGCGAGGCCGGCTGAGGTCGGAGCCAGGCTGTTCCAACGCTGCTACCTCAGCGGCCGGGCGTGCCTACCTGCGTGGCCGGCCCGCGACCCAGTACAGTACGGCGCCGATCAGCAGAGCCACGCCGCCCGCAGAGAGCGAAACGGCGTCGGCGCCCATGATGATGGCCGCGGCAACGAGCACGGCGAGCGCTGGAATCAGCGCCCCACCGGGAAGACGGAACCCCTCGACCTCGGCCGTACGGCGACGCAGCACGGGCACCGCCGCGCAGGTCGCCAGGTAGAAGATCAACCTTGCTACAGCGCTGACCTTCGCCATCTGCTCGAAGGAACCCGATAGCGCCAGGCCCAACGCAATGGTCGCGTAGATGACAATCGACACGTCGGGGGTCCGGAAGCGTTTGTTGACGTGCCCGAACCAAGCGGGAACCTGACCGCTCTCAGCGAGCGCGTAGGTGACGCGTGGCCCCGCCAGCATCGTGCCGGCGTTGGCTCCCGCGATCGACACCAACCCGCCGATGGCCACCAGCATGCCACCGAGGGGCCCCAGGAAGACGGCTGCGGCATCGGCAACCGGCGTCTCCGCGGTGGCCACGCCGGGTAGCGTGCCGGCGGTGACGTATTGCACGGCCACGAACACCAGGCAGACAATGCCGATCGTCGTAAGCAGCGCGAACGGCACGTCGCGACGGGGCGAACGCGCCTCGCCGGCAGGCAGAGTGATCAGTTCGAAGCCGCCGAACGCGAACATCAGCAGCAACACGGCCTCCCCCGTCGCCGCGTCGATGGTCGGAGTGAATTCCGCGAACACGCTGGTATCTACCGCCCAGAGGCCGAGGAGCACGAAAATCAGCAGCGGCACGAGCTTGCTGACCGTGAACAGATTGATCGTCCAGGAGCCGTAGCGAACGCCGAGCAGGTTGATCAGCGCAAGCGTGCCGATCAGTACGGTAACGGTCACCGCGCGCCCATAGCCTACGGATGCGCCCGGGACGAAATAACCCAGGTACAGCGCCAGCGCGTTGGCGAGTGCGGCCAGCGACGCGAGCCGTGTGAGCCACAGCATCCACGCCACCTCGAAACCAACGAACGGCCCGAACGCTTCGCGCGCGTACACATACGGCCCGCCAGCCGCACGGAACCGTGTCGCAACCTCGGCAAAGCAGAGCACGATCAGCAGATTTGCGGCGCCCGCGAGCACCACGGGCCAGACGCTCGAGGCGACACCCACCAACACGGCCACCGAGGCAGGCAAAACGAAGATGCCGCTGCCGATGACCTGATTGACTCCGACAGCGGTCAGGTCCCAGCGCCCGAGGACTCGGGCCAGCCCACCCGTGTTGACGTCGTTCGTGGCGCCCAACCAAACCTCCGTCGGCCTCTGGAGCCGATTCCTGAAAGCCCGTATCGTAGGCTGACCGACTCGCGGTCGCCCAGCCTAGCAGGCGGCGGCACCGAGCAAGGTGGCAAATGAACGCAACCAGCTCCGAACGGTCGGCGTCGAACGGATCAGAACAGCCCCGCGATGGGGCCTGACACCAACACGAAGCAGAGAGTAGTTGCCATGTACCTGTTCGAATCACGCGCACTCTGGGCCCTGGTCCCGGTCGCTGGCGCCGTCGCACTATTCACCTTTCTGGCGGTAGCCAGTTGGGCCGAGCAGCGACGCAAGGAACGCGAATCGTACTACCGCTACGAGTTCCGCAAACAGCTGGTCGAGGCGGGCAAGATGGACGCGAAAGACGTACGCGAGCTGATTCAGTATGAACAGGAGTCGCAGATGTACCGCGGCCGGCAGTCCTCCGTCGTCGGCGGCTTCGTCCTGATCGGGGTCGGGCTGGGACTGCTTCTCGGCCTCCAGTGGATCGGAGATGGAGTCTGGATGGTGGGCTACATTCCGCTGTTCATCGGAATCTCGTTGATGGTCTACGCGCTCCTGGTGGCGCCGCGAATCGTGCCCACGCCCCCGCCCTCGTTCCAGGACCGGCAGCCGCCTGCAGGCGACTAGCAAGACCATCCCCTGTCGTCGCGAGCGCAAGAGCGATGATGCAAGCCACGAGTACACTGAGGAGCATGGACGTCGTGCCCACGACCCCTCGCTACGACGACGATGGCCTCGCCGCCAATCGCGTGCTTGGCGGCGACATCGATGCCTTCGAGAGCATCGTGGAACGGTGGCAGGGCCCCCTCGTGAACCTCGCCTATCGCTACTGCCGCAACCGTGGAGAAGCTGAAGAGATGGCGCAGGAGGCTTTCATGAAAATCTTCAAGGGCCTCGGCAAGTGGCGTCAGGACTCGCGCTTTTCCACCTGGCTGTACGCGGTGGCAGCGAACCACTATCGCAGCGCGATGCGACGGCGTCGTCCCGTCTGGGCCGATATGGAGACAATCGAGCAACTGGTTCCCGGCGGCGATCGATCACAAGAAGTCGACAAGACGTCGCAGGCCGAGGCGATACGCCGCGCCGTGGCGAGCCTGCCGCCGAAGTACCGCGACGTCACGGTCCTGTACTACTTCCAGGACGAGGATTTGGCCGAGACGAGTCGCATCATGTCGCTACCCCCAGGTACCGTGAAGGCGCGGCTGCATCGCGCCCGCAAGATGCTCGAGACGAAGCTATCCACATTGCTCCAGACGAGCCCGCTGCAGGAGGCCCACCAATGAGTGACATTGACCGCATCCTGTCAGCCGATCCCGTCATCGAGCCTTCCGCCAACTTCGCCGCGCGCGTGATGGGCCAGGTGCGCGAGGAAGCCACCGCGCCGCCACCCATCGAGTTCCCCTGGCGACGTTTCCTGCCGGTAGCGATCACCTGCGCCGCAGTCCTTCTGATCGCGGTGGGGCTGGCGGTCGCCAACTTCGACCCGACGGCAGTGCCCGTACAGCCCGAGGCGGAGCTGTTGCCCGCATTCGATGTCGCACTACTCAGTCAGCCTTCGGCGATCGCGGCGATTGCGCTAATAGGCAGCCTCCTGGTCGCCTGGCTCGCCACGCGCTTCGCCGCGCTACCGAGCCGCGAGCTGTTCTAGCAGAACGCACGGGCCACGGTTGGTGCGCAGCGAGTTGACGTGCCGCGAGGCCTGCGATTCAGTTGGCGCTTAGCGACTGCATCATCCCTCTGAAACCGGCAGCGCGCCTCGTGCACGGCCGCCGGCAGGAGCCACCGCATGCCCGCCTCGAAGCGGCGCGCAGACATTGCCCTGCGGCGATGTGCTGT
Organism: Acidobacteriota bacterium; assembly: GCA_029263295.1. GTDB lineage: Bacteria > Acidobacteriota > UBA890 > UBA890 > WLXD01 > WLXD01. The sequence continues at coordinate 36,102 of JAJCXT010000119.1, forward strand.
CCTCGCGCTTTCCCTCTGTCTGCTCGCTCTCGCCATCACTCCAGCGCTCGCACAGCGTCCGCGCGTCTACGCGATCACCGACGCCACTGTCATCGTCGCTCCCGGACAAACCCTCGAGGGTGCGACCGTTCTGGTCCGTAACGGTCTGGTCGAGGCCGTCGGCACAGGCGTCACGATCCCGGCGGATGCCGACGTCATCGATGGCGCGGGCCTCACTGTATGGCCGGCGTTCATCGACCCTTACTCGCACCTCGGGCTGAAACCCGTCGAGGGCGGAGGTGGCGGGTTCAGTCTGGCGGCGCTGTTCTCAGGGCCGGGCGAGGAAGATCCGGGCACCGGGCACCCGATCGAACTGGTGCACCCGCAATATCGGGTCAACAGCGAACTGATCAGCGACGACGGCGCGTTCGAGAAACACCGGGAGGCCGGTTTCGGGACGGCTCTGACTGCACCGCGCGACGGGATCTTCCGTGGCTCGAGCGCTCTGGTCGCGCTGCGTGACGGGCATCCGCGCGACTACGTCATCAAGTCCGATGTCACCACGCACCTGGGGTTCGATAGCGGCCAGTTCTTCGGCGGCTACCCGTCGGACATTCTCGGCACGGTCACCACGATGCGCCAGGTGATGTACGACGTGACACGCTACGCGGAATGGCAGGCACGCTGGCAGGCCAACCCGGCGATGCAACGTCCAGAGACGAACGACGCGCTCGCGGCACTCGTGATCGCCCACGCCGATCCGGCCCTGCCGGTCTTCCACGCCACATCCCTACGTCAAATCGAAAGCTCGATACGGCTCACCAGCGAGTTCGGAGCCGAGGTCGTGGTGGTGGGAACCGGCAACGAGTACGAGATGCTCCCGCGCCTGGCAGACACCGGCGTTACCGTGCTGGTACCCCTCGACTTCCCCGACGAACCGGACGTCTCGAGCGACGAGAGACTGCCTGGAGTGAGCCTGCAGTTGCTGCGACGGTGGGAGGGTGCGGCCGCCAACGCCGGCGCGCTCGAGGCCGCCGGCATTCGCTTCGCGCTCACGCCGTACGGGATGGGCAACGTCAGCAAGTTCACCGAGAATGTCCGCAAGGCCATCGACGCGGGCCTCACAGCCGATGCGGCGCTCGCCGCGCTGACCACCACACCTGCCGAGATCTACGACGTCGCCGACATTCTCGGCACGGTCGAGGCCGGCAAGATTGCGAGTCTGGTGGTCGGCACTGGGGCTCCTTTCGACGAAGACACCGAGATCCGGCATATGTTCGTCGACGGTGAGCACTTCGAGATGGAGGAAAAGGAGCAACTCGGCGACCCCGATGCGGTGGTCGACCCGCGCGGTGAATGGGCCGTGACGGCCACCGTGATGGGTAACGCACAGGACGCGACCTGGACGATCGAAGGTGCGGCAGGCTCCTACTCCGGTCACAGCGTCGGCGCGCAAGGCGAGACCGAGTTCGAAAGCGTCGCGCTCGAAGGCAACGCCTTGACCGTCGTGCTGGCAGGCCCAATGGGCAGCCTCGAAGCCACCGTCGTCATCACGGGTGACGAGTTCGAAGGCAGCGCCACCGTCGATGCTCCTGGCGGACAAACCTTCTCGATCAGCTTCAAGGGCGAGCGTACGTCTGGCCCCGACGGAGGTCTCCGATGAAGCGCCACATGGCATTACTACTCGCATGCACACTCGTCGCCCCTCTGGCGCTCGCGCAGCAGGAAGATTCGGCGCCACAGGCGCCTCAGGCGCCGCGGCTGGAACTCACCTTCGAGAACGCCGGCCCGGCCGGCACCGTTCTCATCCGCAACGCCACGGTCTGGACTCAGGATGAGGGTGGTGTGCGTGAGAATGCCGACCTGCTCATGCAGGACGGCAAGATTGTCGCTGTCGGGACCAACCTCGATGCGCCCGCCGGGGCTACGATCATCGATGGCACCGGCCGCCACGTGACGCCGGGCATCATCGATGCCCACAGCCACACAGGGTCGTTCGGCACCAACGAAGGCAGTGAGAACGTCACGGCGCAGGTACGCAGCCAGGATGTTCTCAATCCCGAAGATCCGAACATCTATCAGCAGCTCGCGGGCGGCACCACGACCGCGCAGATCCTGCATGGCTCGGCCAACGCGATCGGCGGCCAGTCGGCGCTCGTCAAATGGCGCTACAAGGTCAGCGACTCCAGCGAGATGCTTATCAAAGGCGCCACGCCGACGATCAAGTTCGCGCTCGGCGAGAACCCCAAGCGATCCGCGTTCGCGCTGCCGATCCCTGGCCTTCCGAGGCGCTACCCGGCCACCCGCATGGGCGTTGCCAACTCGATTCGTCGCGCCTTCCTGCGCGCCCGCGACTACGCGGCCGAATGGGGCGCGTACCGGGCCTTGTCGGATGCGGCACGGGCCAACGCGGTGCCGCCACGTCGCGACCTGCAGCTCGAAACCCTGGTGGAGATCCTCGAAGGCGAGCGCATGGTCCACTCCCATTCGTATCGGCAGGACGAGATCATCATGCTGATCCGGATAGCCGACGAGATGGGCTTCAAGATTGCCGCGTTCCAGCACGTTCTCGAGGGCTACAAGGCGTCGCTCGAGATCGCGGCCCATGGAGCCGGCGCGTCGACCTTTGCCGATTGGTACTCGTACAAGTTCGAGGTCTTCGACGCGATCCCATATAACGGCGCGATCATGCACGACGACGGCGTGGTGGTGTCGTTCAATTCCGACTCCGGTGAGCTGGCACGCCACCTCAATCAGGACGCGGCCAAGGCCGTGAAGTACGGCGGCCTGAGTGAGCCCGATGCTCTCGCGTTCGTCACGTCCAACCCCGCCAAGCAACTGTTGTTGTTCGACCGCATCGGATCGCTGCGCGCCGGCAAGGATGCCGACGTCGTCGTCTGGAACGGCCATCCGTTGTCGGTGTACTCGCGCGTCGACCTTACCTTCGTCGATGGACGCCGGGTCTTCGATCGCGAGTTGGACATGCAGCTCCGCGAGGCGCGCGCCGCCGAGAAGGCTCGGCTGGTGGCGGCGATCCGTGGCGACGGCGACGAGGACGGTGAGGAATCCGCAGAGGAAGAGGCAGACACCGCGGCCGCCAGTGAACCCCACCGCTTCAGCGCGGTCGCCAGCCGGGCGTACGACTCTTCGCCGCACCTACAGCGCGGGTCGACCGCGATCATCGGGGCGACCATCCACACGGTCAGCGGCGACACCATCGAGTCCGGCGTGGTTGTCTTCGAGAACGGCACGATCACCGCCGTCGGCGGCCCCGAGACGGCCATCCCGGACGACGCCGAGCGCGTCGACGCTACGGGCCGGCATCTGTTCCCGGGCATGATCTCGTTCGATAGCACCGTCGGTCTGGTCGAGGTCGACCAGGGGGTCTCCGGATCCGTGGACACGGCCGAAATCGACGACATCAACTCCGATCTCCGCGCCGAGGTCGCCGTGAACCAATCGAGCGAGCACATCGCGGTCAATCGCGCCAATGGCGTCACCCACACGCTGACCGCGCCACGCGGCGGGACCATTACAGGCGCGAGCGCCTTGCTCCGACTCGATGGCTGGTCCTGGGAGGAGATGACCGCGCTGCCTCGTGCGGCCATGCACATGAACTTCCCGAGCGGGCCCAGTGGATTCGCCGCGTTCTTCGCGCCGCCTTCCAGCGACGACGAGATCGAACGCCAACGCAATGAAGCTCTAGGCCGCATCGACGACCTGATCGCCGACACCGAGGCTTATGTCAGGGGTAAGAGCGCTCAGGCCGCAGGAGCCGTGCTGCACGACACCGACGTCAAGCTCGAGGGGATGATCCCGGTCGTGAGCGGCGACGTTCCCTTGTTCATCCACACAAGCGGCGCGCGGGACATTCGCGCGGCGCTCGAGTGGGCCGCCGAACACGATCTTCGGATCGTTCTGATCGACAGCGGCGACACCTGGCGGGCTGCCGAGGCACTGGTCGCCGCCAACGTGCCCGTCGTTGTCTCCAACGTCCTGACGGTTCCTGGCAACGCCGACGATCCGTACGACGCGATGTACGCCAACGCCGGCAAGCTCGCCGCCGCCGGCGTCAGGTTCGCCATCGCTGATGGTGGCGGCACCAGTGGCGGAGACGACCGCAATTTGCCGTATCAGGCAGGAATGGCGGCAGCCTTCGGCCTCGACAAGGGCGAGGCTCTGCGGGCGGTGACCCTCTATCCCGCCCAGATCCTGGGCGTGGGCGACAGCCTCGGTTCGATCGAGGTGGGTAAGAGCGCGACCTTCGTGCTTACCGACGGCGATCTGCTCGAGATCCGCACCAACGTGCTGCAGGAGTGGATCGATGGCAACGGCATCGATCTGGAATCCAAGCACACTCAACTGTGGCAAAAATGGCGCGACCGGCCGGCGACAACTCGCTAGCGAATCGAGAGATCGAGCGGAAGTTCCTGGTTTCCTCCGACGCCTGGCGCGACGGCACCCCGGGGGTGCCGATGCGGCAGGGCTACCTGTCGGAGGGCACCCGAGCGACCGTGCGAGTTCGCGTTGCGGCCTCGCACGCATGGCTGACGATCAAGGGCCGAGCGATCGGCGGCGTGCGGCCCGAGCATGAGTACGAGATCCCGGTCGCAGAGGCCGAGGCATTGTTGCCCCTGTGCTCGGGCGCGATCGTCGAGAAAGAACGTCACCGGATTGCCCACGGCGACCACATCTGGGAGGTCGACGTATTCGCCGGAGCCAATTCCCCCCTGGTCACAGCCGAAGTGGAGCTCGACAGCCCCGACGAGGCCGTCACCATCCCAGGGTGGGTAGGCCGTGAGGTCAGTGACGAACCTCGCTACTCGAACTCTTCTCTGGCGCAGCACCCCTACAGCGACTGGCCTACGCGATCACGGCTGGCCCCGTGAGCTAGCCGGCTAGCGCGTTTGTCGCAGAAACGGGTCCGGGTCGATCGGCCCCTGGCCGTCGGCGTAGATCGCGAAGTGGAGATGAGGAGGCGTGGTACGCGCGTTACCCGTGTTGCCCACGCGGCCGACAATGTCGCCCGCGTTGACCCACTGACCAGGTTCGACTAGCTGCTCGTCGAGGTGGGCGTAGTACAGATGTAGATTCCGCTCGCGGTCGTACAGCCATACCGTCAGGCCGCCAAGACCCTGTTCGCGCACGCGGCGAACATATGCCCGGGTCGCCGCCACGGCAGGCGTGCCACGTGGCGCGAAGATGTCCACACCATGATGCGAACGCCGCCCGGCATCTCGCTCAGCCCCGAACGCGCTCTGGATATCGCCGGCGTCGTGCTCAGCCACGGGGAATCCGAGCGCGGGCGCCGCCTGCACTCGCAGTTCAAAGTCCCCGCCGCGCAGCAACTCCGGCTGCAGTCGCAGGATGTATACGGCGTCGCGTCGCGGCTCGAAAACCAGCCGTCTGGACTCCGCATCAGCGCTGGCCACATGAACACGCGGCGTGTCCTCCCCGAGCCGGAATACATCCAGGAACACCTGTGGCGTCGGCCCTGTAAGAGCCAGTCCAACTTCGACCCGCTGCCCACGGGCAACGGCGAAGCGATAGCCGAGGGCGCTCGCTTGCCTCGCATCGAACGTACCGCTGTACACATAGGGCAGCCCGATCTCGGCCGGCGCCGCCAGCGCCGCGTCGGCAGCCTCGCGCCAGTCATTGCCAAGCGCCGTTCCCGCCAGACCGGCCTCCTGGAGGCCCTGGCGATAGGCATCCCAAGCATTCGTCGGGACGTAAAGCTCGGGTACGACCTCTTCGGTGGCGCATCCTCCAATCGACGCTGCCAGCAGGAACGTCAGTGTCGGAAGCCGCCGTGGAATAGCTTTTTTCACAGACGCTCAGTTCGGGGATCTCGACCGATCGCCAGATCCTACCGCGTCCGAGCACCGGTCCGCACGGCGAGCCCGCCCTGCGCGGCCCGCGCGCTCCCCAGTTATCATCCGCGCATGAACCCTGTGCGCGCAATGTTGCTGGCAATGGCCGGCTCGTCGACCTGGAAGAAACTCCTCACCGGCTGGGGCGTCACCCACCGGGTAGTGGCGCGCTTCGTTCCCGGCGAGACGCTCGATGAGGCGCTAGTGGCGGTTCGCGAACTCAACGCAGCGGGGATGAGCGCCACGCTCAGCCCTCTCGGCGAGAACGTCACGACAGAGGACGAGGCGAGCGCCGTGACGGACGCCTACATCGAAATCCTCGAGCGCATCGCCTCCGAGAACCTCGACTGCAACATCTCGGTGAAGCTCACCGTGATGGGGCTGGACCTTGGCGAAGAAATCGCCGCGGTGAACCTGTGCCGAGTGCTCGAGGTTGCGGCGAAACACGGCAACTTCGTGCGCATCGACATGGAATCATCGGCGTACGTCGATCGGAGCCTGAATGTCTGGCGCGACACCCACGCTCGGTTCCCGGCGGTGGGCATCGTGATCCAGAGCTACATGCGGCGCAGCGGCGACGATGTCGAACGCCTCGTGGCCGACGGTGCCGCGCTGCGCATCGTCAAAGGCGCGTACGCCGAAGCTGCCGAGATCGCCTTCGCCGACAAACGTGAGGTGGACGCTGAGTATCTCCGGATTCTGGACCGGCTCGCCAAGCCCGACGCCGGAGCCAACGGCGTCAAGGTGGCCGTGGCAACCCACGATCCCTCCATGCTCGAGCACGGGCGCCAACTGATCGACGAACACGCCCTTGTCGGTTGGGAGTTCCAGATGCTCTACGGCATTGGCAAGGCCTTGCAGCGCGAACTCGTCGAGGCAGGCTACGGCGTTCGCGTTTACGTGAGCTACGGGCCGAGCTGGTATCCCTGGTTCATGCGGCGACTCGCCGAACGACCCGCGAACCTGGGCTTCTTCCTGCGACACCTGTTGCCGTGACCATGAACGCTGGCGTCTGCGCTTGCGTGGCCTTCCGCGTGGCCGGCTGACGCGTGAAATCATGCCCGAGGCAAGTTAGTCTGTGCCCTGCGCAGGCGCCGCCGTGGCGCCGCTGATCCCACTATTCGAGGAGAGCTACGTTGGGAATCCCCGCGACCCAAATCCGCAAAGGCATGATCCTCGAGGTGGATGGCGGTCTCTTCCAGGTCCACTCCTTCACCCACGTCACGCCAGGCAAGGGCCAGGCGGTGATGCAGACGCGGCTTCGCAACCTGCATACAGGTTCGCTCGCGGAGAAGCGCTTCCGCTCATCGGAGAGCGTCGAAGTGGCCCGCCGTGACAGTCGCATGATGCAGTACCTGTACAAGGACGGCGACCTTTATAGCTTCATGGATATGGAAACCTACGAGCAAATCGGGTTGACGGCCGAGAAACTCGGAGATGGACTTCCGTACTTGATGGAGAACATGGAGGTCACGGTGGTCTACATCAACGACCAAGCCCTGAGTGTCGAACTGCCTGGCGTCGTGGAACTCGAGGTCACAGAGACCGAGCCCGCAGTGAAGGGCGCGACGGCTGCCGCGCAGACCAAACCGGCCACGCTCGAAACGGGTCTGGTCATCCAGGTACCGCCGTTCTTGAGCACGGGCGACCGCGTGCGCGTTGACACCGCCACCGGCTTGTACCTGACACGCGCCTGAGAGCAGTACCTGACAGGCGCCCGAGGCGCAGCGCCGTCGGAGAGACGGAATGAGCACCAAGGTCGAGGCACTTGAAGCCGACGCCAGCGCGCGGCCGCGGCTGCGCGAAGACCTGGCGGCGTTCGCTTCCGGTTCGGTTCTCGCGCTCGTACTGCTCTGGTACATCTACGGCACCTGGCAGCCCAACTGGGCTCTCGTCTGCGGCGGAGTGGGCGGAATCATCACGCGCCGCTGGGTGCGTCCGAGCTACGCCACTTTTCCCGACTACATTCGGCGCCCGGTTAGCGTCGGTGTCGTTGTGCTCGGCACCGTATTCGCTGCCTGGGCTACGCTAGCGCGGGAGCCGCTGTCGGTCTGGCTGCTGCACTGGCGCGAGGCCGTGACCCTTCCGATCCTCGGGGGCATTCTCGGCCTCGGGCTCGCGTCCGTCATCTACTCGCACCGCCGTCTGGAGCGCGAGATAGAGGACAAGAAACGGCTCGAGGATGATCTCGCCATGGCGAGCCGGATCCAGCAGAACCTGCTGCAGACACGAGTGCCTGAACGCAGCTGGGTCGAAACGCACGCAGTGAACATCGCGTCACGGCAGGTGGGCGGTGACTACTACGAGATCATCGATTCCGGCGAGACAGGGATCTGTTTCGCGGTGGGCGACGTGTCCGGCAAGGGAGTACCCGCAGCGCTGCTCATGTCGTCGTTGCAGTCGGCCTTCCTGGCTGCGTACGCGATCGATCCCCGCCTCGACCGCGTCTGCACCATCGTGAATCAGTTCCTGGTGACGAAGACTACGCCCGAGCGTTACGCAACGTTCTTCGTTGGGCAGCTGTCGCCCGAGGGGAACCTGTCGTACGTGAATGCTGGGCATAACCCACCGCTGATGATCGACGGCGGTGAGCCTGAACGCTTGTTCGGCGGCGGCCTGCCGCTCGGTCTATTCAGCGACAGCGACTACATCGTTCACGAACGCAAAATAGGCCAGAACAGCATCCTGCTTGCATACACCGACGGGGTCACCGAGGCGACGAACATCCACGAGGAGGAGTTCGGAGAGGAACGCCTGTCGCGGCTGATGATGTCGTTCTCCGGCGGTACCGCGGTCGACATCGCGGCGGCCGTGCTCGAGAGCATCCGGAGTCACAGCGGCAGCGGTACGGCACAGCACGACGACATCACGCTGCTAGTGCTGCGACCGCGGGCGAAGGTCTCTTGAGCGAGGCAAACGCCTCCGAAATCGATCTCCGGCTCGAGACGGACGCTGCGCCGCGGCCGAGCAAGCGACTGCGACTGCTGTTCGATCTGATCGCCGTCGCGGGCGGCACCGGGATGGCGCTTCTCCTGCTCTGGTACTTGCACGGGGCCTGGCAACCTGGGCGAGCCCTAGGCTGCGGGTTGATAAGTGGAATTGTGCTCCGCCGCATGGCGCGTCCGAGCTACAGCACCTTCCCCGCCTACCTGCGCCGCCCGATCGACACGGGAGTAGTTCTACTGGGCAGCATCCTCACCAGCTGGGCAACCCTGGCGAGCGAGCCCCTGTCCGTCTGGCTGCTGCTCTGGCGCGAGGCGGTGACCCTGCCGATACTGGCGACGGTGCTGGGGCTAGGGTTGGTTGGCGTCGTCTATTCGCACGCACGCATGCGCCGAGAGATCGAGGAGGCCCGCACGCGGGAGGCCGCGCTGCGCGAGGCTGCGCTCCGCGCCCGGCTGCGCGCGCTCCAGGCTCAGATCAATCCACACTTCCTGTTCAACGCGTTCAACGCGCTGGCTGAACTCACCCATGCCGACCCAGAAGTCGCCGAACAGATGGTCGGCGACCTGGCCCACATCCTCCGCTACACCCTGCGTTCATCGGCCGAGGGTATCGTCCACCTCGACCGGGAACTCGAGGTGATCCGCCGATACCTGCGCGTCGAGAAGGCCCGGCTCGGTGATCGCCTGTGTGTGATCGAACAGATCGCGCCGGAGACGCTCAAGCGGCCGCTGCCGGGGCTCGTGCTCCAGCCGCTGGTTGAAAACGCCGTGCTGCACGCCGTCGCACCGCGCCGCGAGGGCGGGACGATACGCATCGAGGTCGTGGCGCGCGAAGACCACCTTCGTATCCGCGTCGATGACGATGGCCCGGGACTCCCCGCCGCGGTTCATGAAGCGCTAGCGGTCGACTACGCCGAGGCCATCGCTATCGAAAGAGCCAGCCGTGGTGGCACCGGCGGAGCCGGCGGGGGGCTGGTGAACGTGCGCCAACGGCTGCTCCTGCGCTACCGTGGCAGCGCCACGCTGGAAACGGCAGAATTGAATCCCGGCACGCGCATCGAAGTGAGGATCCCACAATGACCATTCGCGCCTTGTTAGTAGACGACGAGCCGCTGGCCCGCCGTCGCCTCAAGCGACTTCTGGCCGAGCACACCGACGTCGAGGTAATTGGCGAGGCGGCAGACGGAGACGAAGCTGTGCACAACGTCCTCGAGCTGCAGCCCGACCTGGTCTTCCTCGACGTGCGCATGCCGGGCAGCACGGGCATCGAGGCGCTCGAGGAGATGCACCGGCAACTGCCCGACACGGTCCGTCCACTGGCCGTTTTCACCACTGCCTACGAGGAACACGCTGTCGAGGCGTTCGCGCTGGAGGGAACCGACTACCTGATCAAGCCGATCGACCAGGAGCAGCTTACACGCGCACTGCGGCGAGCCCGCGAGACACTGTGGACTCGGCGTGGACGCCCCGCCGACGACGAAGAGGCCGAGGCTCCCGCAACGGCAACGGCGCCAGCACCGGCAAGCACGGTCGCCGCGCACGTGGCGGCGCATCGGGCCGGCAAGATCGTGAACCTGGCTACCGAGGATATTGGCTGCGTGGCCGTCGAGGACACGATCACATGGGCTCATACACCCCAGGGCAAGTACAGGCTCAAAGCCGCCCTGCACGAAATCGAAGAGCGCCTCCCGTCGCCACCCTTCGTGCGTGTCTCGCGCTCGACGATCATCAACCTCGAGTGGATCGACCACCTCTCCCCCATGTACTCGGGCACATACAAGGCGTCGCTGAGAGGGGCCATCGGCCTGGAGGTCCACGTCTCACGGCGGCGAGCACGACGATTGCGCGAGTTGCTGGGATGGTGACCCAATCCACTCAACGGCGGCTATCGACCGGTGACGCGCACGAACGGCCGCTGCGTAACCGGGGTATCGCGGCCTCCGTGCCGCACTGCGATACTCGTTAGTTAACCGGTGTCGAAACCCTATTCTGCAGAGCGACCGGATATGAAGACTCAGAGAGCATTCCTAGTGGCGGGCCGTTGGGCCGCTGGCCTGGCGGCAGTTCTACTGCTGGCACCCGCCGTAGCCCAGCAGACACCCGACGCACCTTCGGTCGCAGCCGCTGAGGCCGCGACTCCGAGTCAGAGACAGAGCGACGGGCCGCCCGCGGCCGAGCGCGAACTGCCACCGATTCCCGACCCGCCCCGCTTCCTGAGCGAGATCGTCGGCAATGTCGGCGATGTCAACGGTGACCTCTTTTTCTGGGGCCAGTCCGTGAATCTCGCTGGCAGCGTTCTGAACAACGCGTTCGTCGGAGGCAGCACCGCGTCGATCGACGGGGTCGTGGGCAGCGACGCCTTCATCTTCGGAGCCACGGGCTACGTGAACGGCGAAGTCATGCAGAACGTCTATGCCTTTGCGGGGCAGATGTTCGTCAACGAAGGGGCCGTGATCCACGGCAACCTGATTTGTTTCTGCGGCGCGCTGACGATCAACGGTACCGTGCGCGGCCAGGTTCTCGGCTCGGGAGGGTCGACGAACGTGACCGGCGAGGTCGGTTCGATGAAGCTCGAGGTCGGGCATCTCCTCGTGACCTCAGACGCGGTCATTCACGGTGACCTCGAATATGAGGCCAACGACGAGGCCGACATCTCGGACGAAGCCCGGATCGGCGGCGTCGTCCGCTGGGATCAGGACGAACCGGCCGAGGACTCGGCACCCGAGGAGTCCACCAGATTCGGTTTCTGGGACGTCGCCAGCGACGTCTGGTGGTACCTGGCAAATCTGACGGTCGGTGTAGCGTTCCTGCTCATCGGTGGTCCGCTGGCGCGGGCTCCCGTCCAGCGGTTGCGCGAACAGGCTGCGGTCGGACTCGGCTTCGGATTCGTGGTGACCGTCGTGGTCCCGGTGGCATGCCTCATCGCCATCGCGGGTCTGATCACGCTGCCGCTCGGCCTGATCGTAATGGAGTTCTACGTCCTGGCGCTGTTCCTGGCCCGGCTGGTCACGGCACAATTCCTGGGCGACTGGTTGCTGCGCAAGTCAGGCCAGGAGACTCCCTCCGAATACCTGGCCCTTGCCGGCGGACTAGTGCTCTTTTTCGTCGCGACCGAGATTCCGTACGTCGGCTTCCTGATCTACCTGACCGCGTTGTTCCTGGGGATGGGCGGGCTGTTCCTTGCCGGTCGCGGCAGGCGTCTGACAGCCACGGTGCGTGGATGACGCGTTGATCGTCCAGGCGCACGGACTCCGCAAGGAGTACGGCGACACAGTCGCGCTGCGAAGCCTCGATATCGAGATCGAAGCCGGCGGCATAGTGGGCATCCTGGGTCCGAACGGCGCGGGTAAGACGACCTTCGTGGAGACTCTAGAGGGCCTCCGTGCGCCGACCTCCGGCTCGGTGACCGTCCTCGGGATGGACCCCACGACACAGGGAAAGGCGCTGCGCGAGAGGCTCGGGGTGCAACTCCAGAAGACTGCGCTACCCAAGGAACTGACCGTCCGCGAGGTGCTCGGGCTGTTCGCCTCGTTCTATGCGTCGGCGTCGCCGACGAACTCCATCCTCGAGAAGGTCGACCTGATCTCCGAGGCCAACCAGAAGACGGCGACGTTATCGGGAGGGCAGCAGCAACGACTCGTCGTCGCCATCGCGTTGAGCCACGACCCTGAATTGGTGATCCTCGATGAGCCCACCACCGGCCTTGATCCCAAGGCACGGCGGGACTTACACGAGGTAATCCGCCAGTTGCGTGAGCAGGGCCGTACGACACTCCTCACCACCCACTACATCGAAGAGGCCGAGCAACTCTGCGACCGGGTGATCATGATCCGCGATGGTGAGATCGTGGCCGATGGCGCGCCGTTCGATCTGGTCGGCCGATCGAGCGAATCTTCGACTATCTGGATCCACGTCGACGGACCGATGGACCCGGCGCCGCTCATCGCCGCCGGCGTCCTACCGCTGGGCCAGGAGGGGGCCCACCATAAGTTCGTCACGACCGACCCCACGGCCACGATCCTCGCGTTGGGCGACATGCTGCGCTCGCAGGGCCTGCGGCTCGTGGATCTGCGCCTCAGACGGCCGACGCTCGAGGACGTCTATCTCGAATTCATGGGCGACGCGCCCGACGACGCCACACTGGAAGATGGCGCCGAGTCGTCACCATGAGCCATCCCCTACGAGGTCTCGGACCGCTCACGCGCGCGTACCTGCTGCAGTCATTCCGGTCGCGCACCGCCATCCTCTGGAACCTCGTGTTTCCGATGGTATGGCTATTCCTGTTCGGGTTCATTTTCTACCGTGACGACGCCTCGCTCATGATGCCCGGCCTGTTCACCATTACGCTGATCTCAGGCGCCTTCTTCGGCGTCTCGTATCTGATGGTGTCAGAACGTGAGGCTGGAATCCTGCGCCTGTACCGCGTGACGCCGGTATCGGCGCTAACCGTGGTCCTGGCCAATGCCATTCGCGCGATGGCAGTGCTGTCGATTTCCGTCGGCGCCCAGGCCAGCGTCGGCTGGGTCCTGTTCCGCTACGAGGTGGCCGGATCCGTTACGCTAACGTTCTTCATCATGTTGATTGGTGCTGCGGCCTTCGTTCCGCTCGGCATGTTCGTGGGCAGCGTCGCCCAGGACATGCGCACAGCCCCGGCGATCAGCAACCTGATCTTCTTCCCGCTCGTGTTCGCTTCGGGCGCGGCGCGGCCCGCTTTCATGTTGCCGGACTGGATGCAGGCGGTGATGCGAATCATCCCGTCCAGCTACCTGGTCGAGGCGATGCAGGGGGTCATGCTGCGCGGCCATGGCCTCGTCGAACTAGCTGGGCCCATCACCGTGTTGCTGCTCACCCTGGTGGTGGGCGCCTGGTTCAACAGCAAGATGTTCCGCTGGGAGACCAGCGAGCCACTGAACAAGCGCGCCATGCTCACCGCCATCCTGGTGTTGACGTTGCTCTACGTCACCGCGGCCCTGCTCGCCCCTGATTTCGAGATGGTGCGTCCACCTGGGGCCTAGCAGGCGGTGGCCGCCCGAGATCCGAACCTGTCGAGATCTCGTACGAATCGGCTTCGGAATGCTCCTGGCGGGGCGCTAATCTCGACTTCTACCGTCCGCCCGAGCTTTACCTGCGTCCGCCGCCGGAGAAACGAACCGATGCCCAAGTTGAGCCGCTCTGACCTGACTCTCGCCGCGCTAGGAATAGTGGGCGTGATGGCCATCTTCGGCCTCTACAAGTCGGCGTTTCCCCTGGCCATCGTGGAAATGGAGATCACTCGCGACGACGCCGTCGAGTACGCGGCACAGTTCGTCAGCAAGCAGGGCGGCGAACTGGGAGACTTCAAGCAGGCAGCGCTGTTCACCGGCGAGACCGAGTCACTGATCTTCCTGCAGAAGTCACTGAGCGCTGAAGACGCGGCTCGCTGGGCCCGAAGCGCACCCATCTGGAGCTGGAACGTCCGCTGGTTCCAGCCACTCGAGACCGAGGAATGGCTCGTCGACGTTGGCGTCACCGGCAGCATCGCCGCGTTCCGCCACATCATCGAAGAAACCGCTGCAGGGGCGAACCTCGAAGAAACAGCCGCCCGGCAGATCGCGTCGGCCTTTCTTGCCAATGAAGGCTGGGGAGTTGCTGAACTCGAGGCCGTCTCGGCCGTGAGCGACGTGAAGGCCAACCGCACCGACCATGTGTTTATCTGGCGCGCCAGTCCCGAGACCATCGCGTGGGCCGGCGACGGCGAAGGCGAGGCACGCGTTTCGGTGCGCGTGCAAGGCGATGAGGTGGGCGGCTATGCCCGCTGGGTACAGGTGCCGGAGGACTTCTCGCGCGAGCTCCAGAACACCCTGAGCGTCGGCACTCTGCTGGCCGTCGGCAGCATTGTCATCACCGTTCTGCTGACCTTGGCCGCAGCGGTAATCGCCATCACACGCTACCGTACGGGCGACATCGACTGGCGCACCGCGATCGTCTGCGGCGCTCTCGTGGGTACGATGTTCGCCATCTCGATCGCCACCAATTGGCCGCAGGCGCAGTTCGGCTACCAGACGCAGATTTCCTGGACCGTGTTCATCGGCTCAGCCCTACTCGGCCTGGTTCTGCTGTCGGTGTTCTATGTCGTCTTCGTGACCTTCCCGGTGGCCGCCGGCGTGAGCATGGCGCGTGACTTCTTTCCGAAGTCTGTCGATGGCTTTGCCGAGATGTTTGCGGGGAAGTTCTTCACGGCCAAGTTCGGAACGGCAGCGCTGCGCGGCTACGCGTTAGCCGCGGTCTTCCTCGGCTACCTCACGGCGTTCTACTGGTTCGCGCAGCGGTTCATGGGCGCATGGATGCCGGCCGAGGGCCCGTACTCCTCGATCTTCAACAACGCGTTCCCCTTCCTCACGCCGCTGACGATCTCGCTCGTTGCCGCGATCTCCGAGGAAACGATCTACCGCCTGTTCGGCGTCTCGCTGTTCAAGAAGATCACCGGCTCGACCTGGATGGCACTGCTGATCCCCGCGGCGATCTGGGCCTTCGGACACTCCAACTACCCAGTGTTCCCGGTCTACATTCGCGGCATAGAGCTCACCATCGGCGGGCTCATCTTTGGCATCGCGTTCCTACGCTACGGCCTGGTGACCTGCATCGTGGCGCACTACGTGGTCGACGCCGTGGCACTCGGCATGCCCCTGGTTACAAGCGCCAACCCGACCTACATCGTGTCCGGTCTGGTCGCCATGAGTCTGGCGCTGGTACCAGGCATCATCGGCCTGTTCGCCGGCCGACGCGCCACCTCGGCGCCCGCTCCGGAGCAGGTCACCGCCTAGGAACCCTCATTCATGGCTAATCGACGAAAACTGAAGAACATTCTGCTGCAGCCGCGCCTGCAGTTCCGCTACGCGTTCAAGTTCTTCGTGTTCTCAGCGTTCACGATCGGAGCCATCCAGATCGTCTCGTACTTCCTGGTGACGAACGTCGTGCAGCGAGTACTCAACGAGGCCGGTGGCCAGTCCGAGATGCTCGCGCCGGTGATCGACATGGCCATCCGGACCGAGTTGTTACGGTCGGCATGGATGCTGCCACTCGTCTGTATCGCCGCTCTCGCGTTCACCTCGAAGATGCTGCACCGGTTCATCGGCCCGGCCGTTCCGATCAAGCGTCATATCGACAAGCTCGCGACGGGCGCATACGGGCTCGAGTGCCGCACCCGGGCCAACGACGAGATGCAGGACGTCGTCGCCTCGCTCAACGCGTTGAGTCAGTCCTTGGAGGCGCGCCACGCGCCGGCTGCCGAAGTGACTTCGACCGGCAAGCGTCGTGAGGCCGGGTTTTCATTGATCGAACTTCTCGTGATCCTCACCGTCGTGCTCGTCATCGGCATGACCGCTGTGAGCCAGTTCATCACCGCGTACGATCGCAGTCGCCAGCGGAGCACCATGGCTGACCTGCGCATACTCGCGATCGCCAACGGCACCTACGCGGTCGACCAGGGCGACTATGCGGAGACCCTGTCCGATCTGGAGCCCTACTATCTGAACCCTCCACCGCCGGTGGACCGTTGGGGCTTCGCGTGGGAATACAGCCATGCCGACGGCGGATACTCGGTATCGTCGCGTGGATCGGACGGCATCACTGGGCCCTCCCCCCCTGCGGGCTGGCGCGGTGATCCCTTCGAGTGCGATCTCATCATGGAAAACGGGATGTTCGTGCAGGCTCCAGCGAACAGCTAGTCGCTCTCCCGTACCGCACGCGCGGTACCGCGCCGCACCAGCAGGATGGCGTTCGATCCGAGAATCAGCGCGCCGCCGAGCCACACCTGCCCGCCAATCACCTCGCCGAACATGATCCAGGCGAGGAGCCCCGCCGCGGCCGGTTCGAGCAACAGCATCATCCCCGCTGTTGAAGCCTCCAGCGCCGTCATCCCCCACATCACCAGCATGGATGGCATCACGTTCACCAGCACCGTGTAGATCAGCACTGCCTGCCAGTGCGTGGCGAAAACGCCGGGGTCAAATCGGGACATGCCGGTGAACACGGGCCACGTCGCCAGCACCGGCCACAACGCGAACAGCCCGAGACTGGTGCTCACCTGATACCCGAACGTCGTGGTAATCGGGTGGTTCCCGCGTAGGGCACTGATGCGACCGAGAATGATCCAGACGGCCAGCATCACGCCTGCAACAAGGGCGGCGGCAAGTCCCAGACGTGAGTGCTCCTGTGCGGATCCTGTGGGGCCAACCAGCACGACAATGCCAATCGCGGCGAGTGCCAATGCCCCGAGCTTGCGCCGCGTGATCGGCTCGCCCAGCCACAACCGTCCGAGTAGGACAGTCCACAGCGGCTGTGTGTAGAGCAGCAGCGCGACGATTGCGACCGGTACCCCGAGCACGATGCCGAGAAACTGGCCGAGTTGCAGCACGGCGCCCATGACGCCGAAGGCGACGAAGATGTCCGCGTCGCGTCGCTTGATGCGAAGCTCGCGCCTCCACGCCACGACCGGCGCTAGCAACAGCGCACCGAAGAGCCCGCCCGTAATCGCGATCTCGAACAGGGAGAACCCGAGCTGGGCGAAAACTCGTCCACCTACGGTGATAGCCCCGTAGAGTGCCGCCCCGGCCATCACGGCCGCCGCGTGGCCCCATGGTGGAGGCCCCTGCTCTACTGGTCGAACCACGTGGCAAACTGCTGCAAGTCGACGTTGCCGCCGCTGAGAACGACGCCTACCCGGAGGCCGGCGGCATCCACGGTCCCCTCGAGCACCGCCGCCGCACCGAGCACCGCCGTCGGCTCGACGACGATCTTCATTCGTTCCGTCACCCACCGCATCGTCCGCACCAGCGCCGCGTCGCTCACGGTCACCATGTCGTCTACGAGGCTAGTGACCAGCGGGTAGGTCAGTTTCCCCAGCGCGCTCGTACGGGCACCATCAGCAATGGTCGCTGGGTTCTGCACGGTGCAGAGCGTGCCGCTGTGAAACGAACGCGTCGCGTCGTCGCCGAGTTCCGGCTCCACACCGACGATTCGACAGCCCGGGCTGAGGCTCCTGGCCGCGAGCGCGCAGCCGGACAGCAGGCCCCCGCCGCCGCAAGGCACCAGCAACAGATCTAGCGGGCCGGCGTCTTGCAGCAGCTCACGGGCCACGGTGCCTTGCCCCGCGATGATGTCGGGGTGGTCGAACGGCGGGATCAGGTGCAGGTCGCGTTCCACCGCGAGGTCCGCGGCGAGTTCCTCGCGCACGGTCGTCTCCGGGTCGTAGGTAACCACCTCGGCACCGTAGCCACGCGTCGCGGCCAGCTTCACCGAAGGGGCGTCCTCGGGCATCACGATCGTGGCGGTCAATCCGGTCAACCTGGCCGCGAGTGCTATGGCCTGGGCGTGATTTCCGGAAGAATAGGCGATGGCACCGCTCGCACGGCCGCCGCACGCGAGCCTGGACAGCGCGTTGTAGGCGCCACGAAACTTGAACGCCCCGATGCGCTGGAAGTTCTCGCACTTGAAGAACAGCTGGGCGCCTGTCATAGCGTCGAGCGTGCTGGAGGTCATGATCGGTGTACGGTGGGCCACGCCATCGAGTCGCATCGCAGCGCGCACGACGTCGCGGTAGTCGACCGGAAGATCGCCGTCCGAGTCCGACATCAGCCTTTCTCCTCGTCGAGGCTGACGACGGCCTCCACTGGAGGCTTCGGCGTTTCGTCTACCTCCAGACGGAAGACATCTGGCCTCGCGTAGTGCCCCGACGCGTCGAAGTCGAAGCGGGCGCGCGTGATCTCGCGCGTGTCCAGGTCGGCAAGCAGAATGCCCTCTTCGCCGTACAGCGGGCCCGCGAGCAGATCGCCAAGCGGCCCATAGATGGCACTACCTCCGCTACATAGTTCCTCGGGCATGGCCTCGATCTCGTGAGCATCAGGCACGTCGGTGGGAACCATCGAGCGGTGAACGTACTGGTTGCAGCCAACGACGAAGCAGCGGCCTTCAATCGCGATGTGCCGCAACGTCGCCTGCCAGGTGTCGCGGCAATCGGCGGTGGGCGCCAGGTAGATGTGCACGCCCTTCGCGTACATCGCGGCGCGCGCCAGCGGCATGTAGTTCTCCCAGCAGATCAATCCTCCAGCGCGACCCCAGTCGGTGTCGAACGTCGTGAGTGTGCTGCCATCCCCCTCGCCCCAGATCAGGCGCTCGGATCCCGTGGGCTTGAGCTTGCGGTGCTTGCCCAGATAGCGACCGTCGGGACCGTAGTAAAGCAACGTACAGAACAGAGTCCCTCCACCATGGTCAGTATCTCGCTCGACGACACCTACCGTGAGGTACACGGAGTTCTGCCTGGCAATCTCGGCAATCGCATCCGCTGCGGCGCTCGGAACGGCGACGCTCTCGGCCCAGTATCGTGCCCACAGATCGCGGCCACTATCGGTCCGGCTTCCGACGACGGCACCGAACGAGAACCCACGCGGATAAGCCGGGACTAGGGCCTCCGGCAGGACGACCATCTGCGCCCCCTGCGCGCCCGCGTCGGCAACCAGATCGGCCATCTTGGCGATCGTGCCGTCGCGATCGAACAGCACCGGTGCGGCCTGAATCGCCGCGACTCGAACAACTGGGTACGCCTCGTTCATCGACTCTGCAGGAACTCTTGGAGGATGGCGCCGAACTCGCCGGGGTCTTCTTCGTGCGGATAGTGCCCCGTGCCTTCGAGTACTACCAGGCGCTCCAGCGTCGGCACCGAGGACTCGATGTCGTGGTACTCCTCGAGCGGCAGCATCAGGTCCCTCCCTCCGACGACGAACAAAACGGGCACCTCGATTCGGGCCCACCTCGGTTCAGAGCGAGGTCCGAGCGTCCAGTCGGCGCTGACGTCCAGTTGCGAGAAGTAGGCCGCGATCGCGTCGAGGGCAGCCTGGTTGCTCAATCCCGCTGTGTAGCGCTCGAGGAGTTCACTGGACACGGTCTGGGGGCCACCGACGACGCCAATCTCATAGCTGCGGCTGACGAAGATCTCTGGATTACGCAGCAAATCCGGGACACTGTCGGGGTCGTGGTGAAAGTCGCGATAGTCCGGATTTCGCGTGAGATCGTAGCGTCGCAGTGGCGCACTAACGTGAGTGTAAGAGAGCACGCTGCCGATTGCGGTCGAAGCAGCACGGGCACCGATCAGTGCTCCCCAGTCGTGCCCCACTAGGTGAAACTGGCCGACATCGATCGCGTCGAGCAGCGCGAGCAGACGCGCTGCCATGGCGTCCACGGAAAAGTCCTCCGCTTCGGTCCGGGTCTCCCCGAACCCCTCGAGGTCCACCGCGATAACCCGGTAGTCTGCGGCGAGCCAGTTGAACTGACGGCGCCAGGCATAAGCCGTCTCCGGCATGCCGTGGAGGAACACCACCGCCTCGCCGCTGCCGCCCTCGAGAAAATGCCAGCGTGTCGGCCCTACTTCGACGAACCGATGCGTCGCGCCGACGATCTCGTCATGCGGGCTGCCGTCACCATGGCCGCCACAGGCGGACACGACCAGCAACGACGCAAGCGCCAGACTGACGGTAGTGCGCGTACAGCGCGCCAGCTGTTTCATCGCAGCGTCCACAGCATCTCTACCTATGAGGTGCGCCGGAAACGCATCTCGTTGCCACTCGGGAAGAACAGCGTCAGGGTGTCGTGGTCGACCGCGAAGTGCGCGGCCTCCGCGGTCATGGTGTCGTGCACCACCATTCGTAAGTCGTCCGCGGGCAACCCGGGCAGGGCCTCGCCGATGGACAGATTGAAGCGATGCATAAAGGTCAGGCTATCGCCTTCCGTCGCGTACGTACCGCCCTCGGCCGAACCCCGCCTCGGGTTTGCGTCTGTGTCCAGCACGAAGAACACCACCTGCCAATCGGTGGACGTGAAGAAAATCTTGCCAGCGAGAGCGTGATCCTCCCCAGTCGAGAGCATGTAACTCTGCGCCTCCCAGGCGCCCACGATGCTCTCCTGCCCCACCCCGACCGATGCCGACGCGCCGACGGGCACCGCAGCGAACATCATCAATCCGGCCGCTACGAAACTCACTGCCAGGGCCGCCGCGCCGATCCACCCGACATTCTTCGCCCCGGCCGAGCCACGCCGCACGCTGTCACTTTCCATGCTCATCTCCCGCTACAATCAACACACAACTCTCATGTCGCTGGAGAAGACCACGTTGCACGTTCAAGAGTCAATCGAAGCCAAGCTACGCGAAGCCCTGTCGCCCGAGCACCTCGAGGTGGTCAACGAGAGCGGCATGCACGCTGTTGCCCCGGGATCGGAGACGCACTTCCGTGTAGTAGTCGTCGCCGCCGCGTTCGCAGGCAAGCCCCGGGTGGCCCAGCACCGGATGATCTACGAGGTCCTGGCCACGGAGCGCGAGGAAGGCGTTCACGCGCTCGGTATCCAGACCTTCACACCGGCAGAATACGATGCCGACATCGCTCAGAGAATCGAATCTCCGCCCTGTGCCGGCGGCGACGGCACTCTCGATCGCACCTAGACAAGAGGCGAACAGTGATGACCACCCCGAGACTCCGTCGCACCCATTGGGCCTTCATCGTGGCGATCTTCGCGCAGGCGCTGGCGGTCGCGAGCGCACATGGCCAGGCCCCCCCTTCGACGGACATCTGGCTGGTCCCGCTCGACCTGGAGGCATCAACGCCGACGCTGGGCACACCGCGCAACGTGACGGATCGCAACGGATACGACAACCAGCCGTTCTTCGAGCCCGAGGGCGACTCGCTGCTGTTCACCTCGCAGCACGATGGACAAACGGATATCTACAAGGCACGCCTGACGCTCGCGCCGATCGAGCAGCTCACGGACACAGCTGAGTCGGAGTACTCGGCGACCGTTATGCCCAACGGCTACGAGTTCTCGGTGATCCGAGTCGAGGACGACGGGACCCAGCGCCTATGGGCTTTTCGCCGTGATGGCTCGGCGCCCAGGCTGCTGCTCGAGAACGTGTCACCGGTCGGCTACCAGGCGTGGACCCCCGACGAGGCCCTCGCCATGTTCATCCTCGGTGACCCTGCGACGCTGCAGTTGGGGGATCTGACGGACGACAGCGCCCAGGTCATGGCGCGGGACATCGGCAGGTCCCTGCACCCACTGCTCGACGGGTCGGGATTCAGCTTCCTGCACCGTGTTGATGACGTGTGGCGCATACGGGCGCTGGATCTCGCCAGCGGCAACCTCAGCGAACTCGGGCTTCCCTTCGAAGACTCCCAGGACATGGCGTGGACGCCCGACGGCCGCATCATCATGGCCAGCGGATCGCGCGTCGCCATCCGCTCGGTCGAGGGGACCTGGCAGGTGATCGGCGATCTGGCCGCCGCGGGCGCCACGGGGTTAACCCGCGTGGCTGTGCATCCCGACGGCACGTCGATAGCAGTCGTCGCGGTGCGCTAGCAGAAGCCAGTCGGGGACGAAGCGCGGGCCAGTTCTCGTTAGCTCGCGTAGGCGCGCGCCATCATGGCGAACCCCGACACACCGAGGCTGTCGAGCAGACCTTCGAGGTCGGTGATGACCCTGCACTCTTCTGGGGTGCTGCCTTCGTAGCGTCCGTTGCGATCGATGAGCATCGCATCCATGCCCACTCTTCGCGCCGCTTCCCAGTCCTTGCGGAGATTGTCGCCTACGTGAAGGGCCTCGCCGGGCTCGACGTCGAGTTCCGCTAGCGCCCGCTCGTAGATGCCGGGGTGAGGCTTGGGCACTCCCGCGCGCGACGAGAACACGATGGCATCGAACCAGATACTCAGGTTCAGCGCTACGAGTACCTGCTCGATGCGAGAGTCGAAATTGGACACGAGTGCCAGCTTGTAGCCGGCCGACCGCAACAGGCACAGCACCGACGCCGCCTCGCGATAGGGCTTCCATGCTTCGGCGCCGCGGTAGATCGCGTACAGCTCATTGAAGAACTTGTCGAAGTCGTCGACTTCCTGTTCGGCCGCCTCGACAACCCGCTCCACCATCGTGCGCCACCAGTCGTACTCGCGCTCGTACAGCGCCTCTTCCGACATCGGCGGGAAAGCCAGCGGCGGCATGCCGGGAAAGACCTCGAAGAACGCATCCTCGATAGCCTCGGTGGACAGCTCGGCGCCGTAACGCCGGGCCACCGCAGCGTAAGTCTCGCCCACCGGGAAGCGCACGCGCAGCAACGTGCCGCGTGCGTCGAAGGTTATGGCGCGGATCTTGTCGGTCATTCTGGGTGGGCTGCCCTGCGGCTGTTCAAATCGGTCCACATGATCGCCGCATGGGGTCCGGTCAACTCTCTTTCGAGACCGAAGATATCGTCTCGCGGCCCATCGTGCAGCTTGTGGAGCGACTGAATTCTACTCTGATCCTCCGGGGTTAGCGAAAACGAAAACGCTCGGCCCGCTTCAGCGAGATGTTGCGCGCCTCGCATCCCCACAATCACCGCCGCGACCTGCGGCTGCGCCAGCACCCAGGCGCTCGCGATGTGGGCCGGATCCACACTGTGATCGCGCGCGATCTCGGCTACAGCCGCCAACAGCCGCTGGTACGACTCCCAGCCGCCCGCCTCGTCGATCATCAGTCGGTACTTGGTTAGCGATCGATTGGCCAAGCCTCCATCGGGATCCTGCTTGCCCAGCCAACCCCCTGTGAGGAACCCGCCAGCCAGGCTGCCGTAGCAAACCATGGCACCCGGTTGCCCCTCCAGGTACGTAACCAAATGGCGTTGCGGTCTCCGATCGAGCAGCGAGTACTGCACCTGATGGGCGGCCATGGCCACGCCAGCCGCCTCCATCTCCCGCAACCGCGCCACATCGAAATTGGTGGTTCCTACCAGCCGGATCTTGCCCGCCGTCTGCAGTTCGCCGAGCCATCCCATTGCGTCGACGTAGCCCGGGACGTCGTATTCCCACCAGGCGAACTGCACGAGGTCGAGCCGCTCGGCGCCGAGACGCCGCAGCGAACGGTCGATCGTCGCAGTCACGGCCGTGCGGCCCAGGTTGGCAAGCGCGTCACGGTCGGGCACATACTTGGTGTGCACCTTCAACCGATCGGCGCGGGAACCCAGCCGGGCGCGGAATCGACCGAGGATCTCCTCCACTCCGGTGTAGATGTCGGCGCAGTCGAACGTGTCGAATCCGGCCTCGAAGTACTGCTCAAGAGCCGCGAGCGCTTCTCCGTCGCTGGTAGGCACCTGCTGATGGCCGCCGGAGAGCTGCCAGAGCCCGACGATGTGCCGCGGCACGTCGTAGCCCGGCGCCAGCGCGACGCGCGGGATCGTTACCTCAGTCACCGAGCGGAACTACTGTCACGTCGCTGTGGCGAAAGGTGCGCGTTCCGGTGCGCGTGATGCGGAACCTCCCCCCACAGTACGGATCGGGGCAGGCCACCTCCATGTCGGTGGTCATCCAGTCGTTGGGCTCGGTGACGCGCTGCTTCGCCGGCAGCAGCGGCAACAGCGCCGCGAGCGGGTAGATCGGAAAGGACTGGCCCGGCGGCAACGTCAGGTTCTCGCCCGACAACTCGAAGTAGTCGCCCTCGGGGTGATCGCACACCATCGGCCTGTCGCTTGCCACGACCTCCACCCTGAGGTCGTACAACGTGAACTCGTCGCCATGCTCGGCCATGTTCTTTCCTCCGGCGCTTGCGGTAAGGTCGTGCCGCAAGGCTCACCGAGGAAGCGTCCAGATGCAAGAAGCTACGAAAACCACACGATTGTCGTTCTTCGGCGGAAGCGCCGGGGCCCTCATGCCTCTCCTGGCATTCGTCACGGGCGCCACCTACCTCGGGTTCGCCGGGGCTCCCGACGAGCGCGGGCTCTGGACGGTGCTGCTGTTGGCGCTCGGCCTGGCGTTGCTACTGAGCCGCGACCGCGAACGGTGCGCCGAAGTGATGATTGAAGGTATGAGCCAGCCGCTGGTGCTGTTGATGATCATGGCCTGGCTGCTAGCAGGCGTATTCGGGGCACTGCTGTCGGCGTCCGGACTGGTCCAGGCTCTCGCGGGGGCAGCGCATGCGATCGGGCTGCAGGGCGGCATGTTCTGCGCCGCCGCGTTCATGGTGGCCTGCCTGTTCTCCACCGCTACCGGTACCAGCCTCGGAACGATCATCCTCTGCTTCCCACTGCTGTACCCGGCCGGCGCGGGATCCGGCGCCAGTCCGATCTGGCTGGCAGGAGCGATCATCGCGGGCTCCACGTTCGGCGACAACATCTCGCCGGTATCGGACACGACCATCGCGTCGGCCACCACTCAGATGGCGACATTGGGCGACGTAGTGAGCTCGAGACTTCGCTACGCGCTGCCGGCAGCGGCCGCCTCGATGCTCGGCTTTGTCTTGCTCGGCGGTGGTGAACCTGTCGCGGACAGCGTCTCGACGAGCATCGACCTGAGCGCCCTGCTGATGCTCGCAGCGCCCGCCTTCGTGCTCGGCCTGCTTCTGCGAGGAACTCACCTGGTGGTAGCGCTCGCCGCTGGAATCGGCGTGGCCATCGTGCTCGCCGTCGGTGGGGGCTTCGTCAGCTGGAGCGAGGTGGTCCATATCGACCCGCAGGCGTACGGCGCTCGCGGGCTGCTCGTCGATGGCCTGGATCGTGGGGTCGGGGTCTCCGTCTTCACGCTGTTGCTCATGGGAATCGTCGCGGTGGTCGAACATACCGACCTGCTGTCCCGCTTCAGCAGCGGCGAATCAGCTCGCACCGTCGCCAGCGGGGAGCGCCAGATCTTCGGAGCG
Source organism: Acidobacteriota bacterium (assembly GCA_029263295.1). GTDB lineage: Bacteria > Acidobacteriota > UBA890 > UBA890 > WLXD01 > WLXD01. The sequence goes on from JAJCXT010000119.1 coordinate 61,573, forward strand.
ATCACCGCCTCCTGCCTGCTGACGACGCACTCCTCGGTCGCCATCCTCGCAGTCGGCAGCACCTCACGGCGCATCGGCGAACGTCTCGGTATTCCTGCCACGCGACGCGCCAACATACTCGACACCACGGTATGCACGTACCCGTTTCTGCTGCCCTGGTTCATCCCCACGATCCTGGCGGCGAACCTCACCGCGACGGACGGCGTCATGCCCCGACTCACCGCCCTGCAGGTAGGCGCGGCCAACCTGCACTCATGGATCCTGCTGGCCGTCATCTGTGCCGCGGTCTTCTTCGGCTACGGAAGACGGACCGGCACCGACGGGGCGAGCGCCAAGCCAGCCGGCTTCTAGCGCTGCCTTATCCGGGTTGGCCTCGGTTTGAGTCAGCCGTCGGCGCGCTTGAGCCGGATGATCTTATCGACCGTCAGGTCGTCGAACCCGGCTGCCTGCAGGCGCGCGATGAACTCTGGCTCGACCTCGTAGCGTTTGAGTTGGATGATCTTTTCGATCGCGAGGTCCCCAAGACCGACGGATTCGAGCCCGGCAACATACTCGGCCGTAACTTCGTAGCGCCGTAGGCTCACCAGGTCCGCAACGGTGAGCCGACGCGACACGGTGGCGCTCAGCTCGCGGATGAAGTCGGCGCTCACCGCGTAGCGCTGCAGTTGAACCAAGTCGGAGATCGGCAACGTCGCGTAGCCCGCGTCGGCCAGCGCGGTCATGCGGTCGAGATCGACCTCATAACGCTGCAAGGTCACGAGGTCCTCCACGCTCGGATTCGCATACCCGAGCTGCTGGAGGCCCACCACGTAATCTGGATCGACCTCGTACCGCTGCAATTGCACCAACCCCTCGACGCTGAGGTCCGTCTGGCCCAAGTCCATGTAACGTCCCACCATGACGGGATCCACGGAGTAGCGCATCAGCTGCACCAGACCTTCCGTGCTGGTATCGAGCCCCGCCAAACGCATCTCCGCCGCATAGTCCGGAGTCACGTCGTAGCGGCTAAGCTGAACCAGTTCCTCGACGGGTACGTAGCGGCTGCCATCCTCGGTCATCCCGCGGATGTAGGCATCGTCAATCTCGTAGCGCTTCAGCTGAACCAGGTCCTCGACCGAGAGGTCATCGAGGCCCACCGCGGCGAGCCGGGCGACCTCCTGCTCATCGACGTCATAGCGATGTAGCTGCACGAGATCCTCGACGGACAGCTCGTATCCGGCCTCCTTGTAGGTGCCCGCGTATCCAGGTTCGACGTCGTAACGGCTCAGCTGTACCAGATCTTCCGGGTCCAGATCGGTGTACCCGAGAACGCGGAACTCGCCGATGTACGCGCCGGTGACGTCGTAGCGAGCAAGCTGGATGACCTCATCGACCCCAAGATCAGGAAGGCCGCTGTCGCGCAGCGCCCGCACATACGCGCCATCGGCGTCCGACCACACTAGCTGCAGAACCTCCATCACGCGCAGCCGACGCACGCCGAGGGCCTCGAGTTCGTCCGGCAGTTCGGCGTCGATCCCGTAACTGACCCATTGGCGCAGTTCATCGAACGTCACAAGTCGATTCTCTGAGCCGTCGAGCTGTTCCAGAAAGCTCTCGTCCATTCCACGGTCGACCAGTTCATCGATCGCGCCCGCGGAGATCTCGATGATTCCGTCATCGACCCCCAGCGACACGGTCCGCCTGCGGCTGAAGATCCCCTCCTGCAAAGGCAACGGAGTGACGCTCGGCGGTAACGAGGCGACAGCCGAAGGCAGCGGGGTGATGACCGACGGTAACGGAGCAAGAGCCGACGGCAGAGGCGTGGCCTCTTGAGCAGGTACAGAGGCGCCGAGCGTGTATGCGCTGGGAACCACGATCACGGCGAGCAAGGCGAGCGTGATGAGGGCGAGCCTAGAGAGGTGCGGCGAAGGTCGTGCTGATGGGTTCATGATGCGCTGAATTCTCCTACCGAGGGGATGTGAAAAGCTGCCGTGCGCCACCGCGGGAAGGCCCGGTCGGTGATCGCCGAGAACGGCTGCCGCGTCGAGTAGCGACTGGCAATAAGAGCTGGCGCGGCCGGTGTCGACTACCGCCATGTCGTCGCAGCAGTCTTCGCCGACATGGCGCAGTTCGCTTCGCAGGAGCCAGTACACCGGGTGGGCCCACCATACGAGCCCGCCAAGAAACACGAGGGCCTCCACCCAGAGGTCGCGCCGCCGATGATGGGCAACCTCGTGGGCTATGACCGGACGTAAACGCGACGCCGGCACGCGATCGATGATTGCGGCCGGGAGAATAATCCGACGTCGCCAGAGTCCGGCAGCAGCCGGACCAACGCCCGCCGCGGATGAGACGAGTTCAGGGGCCCGCCGCAGACCCTGGTGAGTGCTGGTTTGTCGAACAACCTTCAGCAGCGCTTCATCGACAACCGGTACTGTGCTCCGCAGCACACGCCGCAGGGCGATCAGTTGTCGACCGCGAGCGATGAGCAGGCAGAAGGCGCCCAGCAACTGAATCAGCAGCAGCCGCGCCCCGAGGCCGAGACGTGGAGGAAGTAACCTGGAAGTCTCCGCCTTGCTCGGAATCGACATCGCGGCGAGCGCCCCTGTCCTGTCCGGGGTTACTGACCTGTCCGGGGTTACTGACTCTGCCGAAGTCGGATAATCGCCTGCGGGCGCGTCTCCTGACGGATCCGCGTACAGGGCTTCCCTCCCGGAAATGCCCAGCAGCATCGATCCGCCGCGAGGAGCGACCGGCAGCTTCAGCTGTGCCGCCCCCAGCGAACTCTCGCTGGCCAGCGCCAGCGCTGGCGCGACCGGAAGTGGCAGGTCGATCTGTATCGCCCAGGGCGCCGGGACTGGTGGCAGCAGGAACTTCATGACGGCCAGAACCAACAGGCCATAGCGGAGCGAACTCGGCGCGCGGCGACCGACGCGGACCACCAGCCACACCACCACACCGAGCACCGCCGCCTCGAGCGCCGCCGGCAGCAATAACTCGAACCACTGGGACGCGAAACCCTCGAGCAACGCGACGCTGCTCACGACGGCTCCTCTCCTTCCGCCCGCAAACGATCGATCAGCGCCTGGAGTTCGACGATTTGATCGGCGTCGGGCGGCGCGGCATCGAAAAGCGACGCCATCAAGGCCACCGCATCGCCGCCGAAGACGCGCTCGCGCAGTCGCCCAAGTACGTCGGCGTACGTCCTGCGTGCCTCATCGGTGGGATGGAAGACGAACGCCTTGCCGGAACTCGCCTTGCGGTGACCGACCAGGCCGCGCGTCTCGAGCCGCTTCAGGAGCGTCATCACCGAGCCATGCGCCATGGGACGGTACGAGCCCATGGTCTCGCGCAGTTCGCGCGCCGTGGCGCCGCCGAGTCGATCCAGGCAGGCGAGCACTTCTAGCTCAGCCTCGGGAATTCGTGATGGGTTCACTGGCTCTGATCTGGGGGATCGTTTTAGCCTTCCAGAACCATATATAGACACTTGTCAATTTTCAAGTACGCGCCAGCGGCGTCAACGCACCTAGCCTGGTGGAAACTACGATCGTCAACCGGCCACTCCTGTGTGTCGGCAACGGTTTTCCGGAGACCGACGTCGACCTGGCCTGATCAGGCCTGCCGCCGGCCTCGACTTCAGGAGAGGCCGATGCGCGCGGCGAGCCTCGCGAACCGTGGATCGGGACGGAGGTACTCGAAGCGCGGGTCTACCTGCAGGTACACCAGCTGAGGAGCCCGCGCTTCATACGCACTCTCCAGCCAAAGGAAGGCCTCTTCCGGGCGGTTGGCCAGTGCACCGAACACAGCGGTCCGCCAGGGCCGGCTGCCATCCGCAGCGTACATCTGGAAGAGGATGTCCCAGTACTCTCGATTGGCGGCCTCGGGCCCATTCGCTGCCAACGTGGCGAAACGTTCCGCCCCAAGAGTGGCGAGCGCGTAGTCGCCGAGTTGTTCGAATTCCTCCGTGGCCTGTCCGAGCGCTTCATAGCCGTGGATCAGGCAGGTCTTGGTGCGGGGATGACCGGGCGCGATCTCGTAGGTCTGCCGACAATGGCGGATCGCGTCTTGATAGCGGCCCGCGTACAGATACGTCCATCCTGCCCCTGCCGCGACTGACTCCGACAACGGGTTCAACAGCAGGGCGTCGAGCGCCGCGGTGATCGCTTCGTCGTGATCGCCGCGGACAGTGTGCACAGCCGCACGCCAGCTCGATGCGCTGGCAGAGGTCGGGTCGAGATCGAGTGCGTACTCGATCGATTCCGCAGCACGCGGCCAATCCCAATCGTAATAAAGGGCCAACAACCCGGCCACGGCATGCGCCTCCGCAAGACCCGGATCGAGCGCGAGGGCCCGCCTGGCGGCCTGCCGAGCCCGCGGCAACACCTCGTCGTTCGGCAGTTCGAACCAGATCCCGAGGGCCGCCTGGCTCTCGGCCAGCCCCACCCAGGCAGAAGCGAGGTCCGGCTGCTTGTCTAGCGCTGCTTCATAGGCCTTGGCGGCAGCACGATACCCATCAAGACCGCCCCGGTACGCGTGGAAGCGTGCAGCGACAAGGTGCTCGGCGACACCCGGCCGCAGCACGACCTCGGCTGGCGACGTGCCACTCTCAGCCTCCATCCGGAGCAGCCCGACAGCCGCGATCAGCGCCCCGGCGAGACCCGTGGCGACGAATCCGATGCGCCAGTGCCTCACCGCAAGGCCTGATTGACGGGCGTCTCGAGACTCGTGGTCCGCGGTGGCGCGGCCCGCTCCGTTCGCGACAGCACCGGTGTGAACATCTGCGACGAATCGGTACCCGTGGCCAGGCACGGTGCGGATGAAGCGAGGTGCGTCCGCATCCTCGTCGAGAACCTCGCGCAGGCGCCGGATCGCTGAGATGATCCCGCGCTCGAAGTCGACGTGGGTGCCGGGCGCCCAAAGAGCGCTGACGAAGTCACCGCGAGTGATGGTTCTGCCGTGCCCTGCTACCAGGAGCAGCAAGGCGCGATAGGGCTGCGGCTGTAGCGGCAAAGTCGCACCGTCGCGACGAAGTGCGCGTATCCGTGTATCGAGTTCGAACGGGCCGAACCGGTATAGCGGCGGCAGATTCCCAGCGCTGTCCGCCTCCGATTCGTGGAGGTTACCGTCTGGTTCCCGGCTCGTTACCTGTTCAGACATTCCTTCGCTCCCGGTCGATGCTACTTTGGTTCGCGTGCCATGGACGCATCCGGGTCGTGCTGGCCTCGCTCCCGTGCAACGCCCGCGCCGTTCGCGCGGATCTCGGGCGCACCCGACTCCTGTCAGATACGAGCAATCCCCCACGAACAGGTATTCAGAATGGACTCACGCACCGCCGACATGATCTCAGGGCGCTCAGCCCCGCAACAAGGACTCCTGGGCGCCGTGTGTATGCTCGCCGTGCTTTTCGCTCCGCTCGCCGTCCACGGCGAGGAGTTGATCGAGTTGCACGCGGACGACGGCCGTACGTTCATCGCGCTGGCGGAAGGGTCACCGTCGGCCGAGCGGGCAATTCTGTTGCTGCACGACTGGTTCGGTGTCAGCGACATGACCCGTGAGGCAGCAGCCCGATTAGGCGCCGCCGGGTACCGAGTGCTCGCACTCGATATGTATGGTGGCGAGGCGGCAACGACCCACGCTGAAGCCAACGCTTTGATGAACTCGGTCGATCGAGGGACGCGTGACGCGGCCTTGAGAGCCGCCCTCGCGCATCTCGGCGCCACGCACGATCACGTTGCGGTGCTCGGCTTCAGCATGGGCGGCTTCGAAGCGTATCGCGCGGCACTGCTCGCGAGTGAGAAGTTGGACGCCGTCGCGATCGTGTACGGCGGCAGCTTCGAGGAAGGGATCGAAGCGCTGCGCGACAGCCCGCTGCCGTTGCTGTCGATCACCGGCTCCGACGATGCCTGGGCCCTCGATTCGACTCTCGCCGCAATGGAGGCGCTCAAACCGGCAGAGGACGAGCACGTCGCCGCGAGCCTCGAGGTCCACGTGCTGCCCGGCGCCCGCCATGCCTACGCCCAGCCCCTGTTCGCGGGAGGCGACAACCTCGACCCGGAAGCTACCCGCGTCACCTGGATGATCCTGGAGGATTTTCTCGCCCGCCATCTCGGTGAAACGCCGTGATGGTCGAAAAGCTTGGTGCGTGCTGCCTCGTTGCTGTGGCGACGGTCGGCTCTGGCACCGCGGCAGCCGCCGCGCGTCCAGCGCAGTCGTCGGCCCTACCACCGATATTACCCGCGGCCTGCGAGGCCGAACTGGCGCTATCGGCGGCCCCCGAAGACCTGCGCGCCGATGCGGCCGTCTACGTGCTCACATCCTCCGGGTACGAAGTGAGCCGCGAGGGATCCAACGGGTTCACCTGCATCGTCAACCGGGACCACCCTTACGTGCTCAAGCCCACATGCTTCGATGCTGAGGGGTCCGCCGCGATCGTCCCGAAGATCATCCGCTTCGGCGAGTTGCTGACTCAGGGGCTGCCGCTGAAGGAGATTCAGCAGGACATCGAGACCGGATTCAAAGATGGCAGGTTCGTCGCGCCAGGGCGCGCCGGAGTCGCCTACATGCTCTCCAACTACAACCGCCCGTACAGCGCCCAATCCGACACGCTCGGGTGGTTTCCGCCGCACGTGATGTTCTACGCGCCGGAGCTGACAGGAGACGACATCGGCTTCTCCGCAAGCGCGTGGCGCGCCAATCGTCGGCTGCCGTTCATCGGGTACCAGGGTCCCCACGGTTTCATGATCGTGACCACGGAAGACGCCGCGGATGCTACGCGCACGTCCCTACCCTCGTGCCCTGCCTGGCTCGCCGACGACCAGCCCTGGGTCCACGCGGCGTCGGAGACAACCCCCCGCTAGAACAAAGCTGACTGCCCGGTATCCTCGTGCGGCACCGGCAGGGCCCCCTCGAACCGGAGTAACCACTGCTTGGCGCTCAGACCGCCGCCGAAACCGGTGAGCGTTCCATCCGCGCCGACCACCCGATGGCACGGCACCACCAGCGGCAGTGGATTCGTCGCGTTCGCTCGACCCACTGCGCGTGCCGAACCCGGGCTGCCGAGAGCTTCGGCCACCTGCCCGTAGGACCACGCCTCGCCGTACGGAATGGTGAGCAGCACCTCCCACGCTCGTTTCTGGAATACCGTCCCCTCCATCGCGAGACGCAGATCGAAACGACGCCGCTCGCCAGCGAAGTACTGCTCCAGTTGCTCCGTCGCCGCCCGCAGTGGCGCAGCGTCATCTACCCACTCAGGGTCCGGCTGACGGACCAGGTGGCCGGTGGTGAAGCTGATACACGAAACGGCGTCGCCGTCGCCGGCGACCAGGATCTGCCCGATGGGGCTATCGAGGTAGGCGTAGTAGGTGATGTGTTCGCTCATGCGTCTCCCGCGCAGAACCCGACATCCGAGCCAGCGTCTGCGGCGCCTTTCACTGGCCTGACCCACCCATTCTACCGGCAGCGCGGCGGGAGACGGGCAACCTCTCCGACGCACCTACCTCGGCGTGGAATCGTGGCAAGATCCGTTGGGCGTTTGCTGACATCCGACGCCGCCGAGATGACATGGAGAGAAAGCAGATGCTGGGCGACGGCAACCTCGTAGCGTCGAATCTGGACGAGCTGTGAGCGACGACGATGCCACTATTGTCGACGAGCTCATCGCGCTCGCCCAAGAGCCGTCGGGAGAGTGGTTGCTGCAGTTCCGCGGACTCGTCGGGGCGCGGCAGTACCGACACCTGTACAAGCTGCTCCGCTCGCTCTCCCCGCCCGGCAGCCGCGTGCTCGATTGGGGGGTAGCCAACGGGCATTTTTCGTATTTTCTCCAGCGTGCCGGCTACGACACCTTCGGTTACTCACTGGAGGACCTGACGTTCGCCCCGTTGCTCGGCGACGCTTCGTACGGCTTCGTGCGCGGCGGACCCGACCAGCCCGTCGACCTGCCGTTTCGGACGGGGTCATTCGACCTCGTGGTATCCGTCGGGGTTCTGGAACATGTGCGCGAGGCGGGCGGCGAAGAGGCCGCCAGCTTGAGCGAAATCCAGCGTATCCTCCGGCCCGGGGGCGCTTTCGTCGCGTATCACTTCCCCCGTCGCGGCAGCTGGGTGGAATTCCTGGCACGGCGGACACCTGGGAAACCCCAGCACCAGTACCTCTACAGTCGGCGCGAAGTCGCCGAGCTCGCCGGAGCCTCGGGTCTGCGACTCGAACAGGTGCGTCGCTACGCCTTTCTGCCACGCAACATGTGGAGCAAGGCGCCCCGCTTCATTCGCAATTCGCGCTTCGTTGCGGGGACCTGGGATGCGCTCGATGCGCTTCTGGCCAGGGCCCTGGCGCCCCTGTGCACCTACTACTGGTTCGTCGCCCGCAAGCCCGAGTAGGCCCACGGGTCGACCGGCCTCGGGGGCGTAGGAACGCTTCTCGTGGTCGTCGCTACGAGCCGCCGGTGCGAAACGCGATAATCCGAGTAGGGCCTTCGCCGACGTCGGCCTCGCGAATGACCTCGCGCAGGCCACGGTGAATCGCAGCCACCTTTCCCGTCGACTCGAGGGAGGCGTACAGCGGCTCGCCGTCCGGATGCAAAGCCAGCCAGTGGGGCCCGCCCGGCACCGGGACCGCAGCGAACTGGCCCCGGTCAGGCAGGGAGAATCCGTACACCGTATCGGTGGCGTAAGCGGCCACCCACAGCTCTCTCTCATTGGGGGTCATGAGCAGGCCGTGAGTGTAGGTATTGAGCGGCGGCACGGGCGTTTCCGGCGGGATCGAGATCTCCAGCCGATCGATCATCTTGTCCTCGATCAGGTCGAGAGTGATGAACCCGGTCAACCCGGAGAGCGCCACATAGGCGCGGCTCAGATCGCCGGTCAGGGCGACGGGTCGCGGCTGCCCATCGAGCGCGATCTGCCGTTCGATCTCCAACGTCGCCACATCGACTACCGTGATCAGATCGTCCCCCATCGAGGTGACGAAGACCTTCGTGCCGTCCGCCGAGGTGTACGCGTTGTGCGACGCGCCGCCGGTCGCGAGTCGCTTCACAACCTGCATGGTCTCCGTGTCAACGACGTCACACATACCAGCACCGCGGCTGGGTATGAACACGTAGCGGCCATCATTCGTGATGGTCGGTTCGTTCGGCACCAGCGACACCTCGACCCGACCGAGGATCTCGTGCGTCGCGAGGTCCACCTTGACCAGCTCGTTGGTGCTCTCCACGGTGACGTAGAGAACGCGGTGGTCCGGCGAGACGATCAGCCCGTGCGGCCGTAGCCCCACATCAAGCACCGCTACTGTCTCGAGCGTGTCGGGCGCCAGCTGCCGAACACTCTCGTAGCGATCGGCAACGTAGACCCGCACGTCGCCAGCGAACTCTGTCTCAACGTTGGCCGGCGGCAGCTCAGCCTCCGGGCTCGTGCCTTGGTCGGCGGTGCCACAAGCGCTGACTGGCACGAGCGCCAACGCCAGAAGGCACGCCACGGTTGTTGCGGACGACGCCCGTTGCCGCCGACGTGCCAACCAGTTCTCGAGCGCAAAGCGATCCGTCGATCGCGGCAGCCAAAGCAGCAGGAACACCAACGCCGATCTCGGAATCACATGCTCGTTGAACGAGTAGAGGGGCTGCGCGAGCAGGTGTCCGAAGGTCACGATCAGCAAGACTCCGGCGAGCGCCAACAGTGCCTCTCTGACTCTCCAGCCGACAAGTAGCAGGACGCCGGCAGCGAGTTCGATCACGGGGATGCTGGCACCGGTGAGCCACAACGACCAAGCCGGCAGGAAGCTGTCGGCATACGCCTCGACGAACATCCCGCTCGCGTGTTGCAGCGGCCCCAGCGCGAAGACCTTCCAGAAGCCAGCCATGGCGAAGATCAGGCCCAATAGCCAGCGTGCGAACAGCAGCGCCCAGGCGCGATCAACATTCGAATCATCCGGACCCATCAAGACGCTCCTAACCAGCGTTCAGGCAGATAGCCGTCGGTGCCGGGAGCATACCCGTCCCACGCGCAATCCAGAAACAGCGACCGGGCCACGCCGTGGCGCCCGCCACGGATTCACCAGCATGCGGGCCGCAGCGCATCGCTATGCCCATATTTGACCAGCCCCCCTTAGTCGGAGACGAGCCTCTATAATCTACCGATGCGAAGAGTCCCCTCGTTCATCGGAGTATCAGCACATGATCCCGAACCACAGCGACCGACGAGAAGTCCAGTTGGGTTTCACTGAACAGTGCGTTCAAGAAGGCCAGCACATCTGTCAAATCTTCTCCGATGATACCGAGCGGAAGCGAATCATGATGCGCTTCGTGGAGAGCGGCCTGGCCGCGGGCGAGAAGGTGCTCTGCCTCGCCGAGCAGATGACGCCTGAGGAGGTGCTCGGCAGCCTCGAAGAAGCTGGCGTCGATGGGCGCGCTCTCACCTCGCAGTTCACGGTAGCCGAGGCCGCGCCGACCTACTTTCCCGCCGGTGTCTTCGACGCCGACCACATGCTCGACACGGTCCGCAGTTTCTACCGCCGCGGCGTTGAGGACGAAGGATACGCCGGGGGACGAGCAGTAGGGGAGATTGACTGGCGCCTGGTCGATGGACGGGCCCAAGAGGCTGCCTTGATGGAGTACGAGGCCCGGCTCACCGACGTTGTCGCAGAATGCCACCTGACCACCTGCTGTCAGTATGATGCGCGCCGCCTCGACGGCCACGTCATGATGGACCTTCTCGCCGTGCACCCGCTGATAATCCTGAGGGGGCAGGTCGTCGCCAACCCCTTCTACGTGGATCCAGACACCTTTCTGAGCGAGTACCGCGCCCGGCAGTCGGCCTGACAACAATGGGGTCCGCGCGATCTATGGACTCGGGCGTCCTCGGGCACCTTCTGTTGCTCCAGACCTCGCTCCGGGCCGCGCCCGATGAACGGCGGCTGCTGGAAATAGTCTCTCACGGGACTTCTTCCCTGCCGGGCGTCGTGGGTTGCGCTACGTGCACTCGCGGCAACACGGCGGCCTACGGCCTGAGCGAAGACGTGCCGATGCTGGGCAAATGCCCGGCATGGACCAACCCATCGGGGAGCGGCGCCCCCTGCTGCGCAGAGAGTTGCCCGCCGTCCGCAGAGCGAGGTTGGCGGCGGCTCAGTATCGCAACCGTGAGCAGAGAGTACGGAAGCCTCTACCTGAAGGTGCGCGACCCCGCGGCCTTCGAGCTCTACGCTCCGCTGGTCGCCAATGTCGCGGGCCTGATCGCGATCCTCTTAGAGAACGCGAGGAACCGATCCGAGTTGGCGCTGCTGAATGAGTCTCTCGACAAGCAGGTGCGCGATCGATCGCAGCAGCTAGCCGACAGCGAGCAGCGCCTCCGCGAGGCACAGCGCCTCGCGCAAATAGGCAGTCTCGAGGGA
>JAJCXT010000120.1 GCA_029263295.1 Acidobacteriota bacterium
GACGCCCTTCGCCACCCGGCGAAATCCCCATTGCCGACACCGAAAGTCGCGGGGCGCTCGGGCAACGTCCTCCCCGCGCTCCCTCCCTGCGCAGCTAGTTGGTGTCGCTCAGATCCTTGACGCGGAGATTGCGGAAATAGACCGACGAATCATGGTCGTGGTTCTGCAAACCGATGTAGCCGTGTTCGGCGAAGTCCTCGACCTTGCCGCGCGGCTCGGCCGCCCAGTCGAGAACCTGCTCGCCGTTGAGCCAGACCGTGATCTGATCGCCGACGAAGCGGATGCGGTACTTGTTCCACTCGCCGGTCGGCCTGGACGCGAGGCGCGTAGGCGGCTCGGCGTCGTAGACCGCGCCACTCTGGTGCACGCCCTCCCCGCTGGCGTCGTGAATCTGGATCTCGAACGAGTGGTAGATGTACGCATCGCTCGAAGGCACGCCGGGCACCCGCACGAAGACACCAGAGTTCGACTCCGTCTTCGAGGTCTTGAACTCCAACTCCAGCTCGAAGTCCGAATACTCCTGGGCGCTGTACCAGAAGAGCCCCATGCCGCCGTGCGAGGCAAGGACTCCCGTGTCGGAATCGAGTTCGAAGTAGCCCGGTCCATAGTGGTTCCAGCCACCCTTGTGATAGGTGCCATCGCCGCGCTGACCGAGCAGGGCCTCGAAGCCGTCATCCTGCGCCAGGGCCACGGCACGGGCCCCGCCGAGGCTGGTGCCGAGCGCTACTACCGCCGCCAGCGCGAAGAGAATGGCAGGCATGGGTAAACGAGCAACGTTGATGTTCATCGCGTCTCCTAACTAGACCGCCCGTGGGTTCCATTCGCCGCGGGCAACGGCAGGAACGAAGGTCTCGAGATCGGGGTGCGGCAAGTGAATCGTCTCGCCACGCTCAGCGCTCATGTAAGCGGCCATCAGCAACTCCGTGACCTTCAGGCCATCGTCGAAGTTCTCCCACGGCCGTTCGCCAGCGCGGAAGGCGCGCGCCATGTAGCGATTCTCACCGACGTAGCCATACTCGGCCTCTTCGTCGGCGACGACCGGCATCGTACCGGTCTCGGCGTTTTGTTTCTCCACCAGGTCCTCACCCGTGTCGCCTTTGACCTCGCGCGAGAAGAACACCTTGGGCCCGGCGTCGAGCGTGCTCAGCGACATCGAGTACTCCGGCCCGAGCATCTCCATCGTGATGCGCAGTCCGGCGCCGACGAAGCACCAGGACGTCGTGGTCTCCACAACCCTGGGATTGCCGTCGGCATCACGGAACTCCACCAGGGCCCGAGCATAGTCCTCCGACGGCTTCTTCAGATAGTCGTTCATGCCATCACTCGAAGCGCGCAGTTGTTCCGCGTAGCGGGGCTGCTGCCACTTCAGACAGTTCGCGTAGCAGTTCACGCTAACCGGCGTGAGTGAATCGCGCGGCGCTCCGGGCGCCGTCAGCAGGAACCGCCCCGCCTCTACCGAATGGCACATCATGTCGTTGATGACGCCGCCGCCCTGCAGTTCGCCCGACCAAAACCACGGCATGTGCGGACCAGCGTGCTCTTCGGCCGCCCGCGCCAGGTAGGGAGGGCCAGTGAGTTCCGCTCCACGCGACCAGACGATGTGCTTGGCGCGTTCGACAGCTGGTGTGAACAACTGGTTCTCGAGATATCCATCCAGCACGTCGATCTCGCGCACCAGTTCCACCATGCGGCGAGCCTCGGCCACGCTGCGGGCGAGCGGCTTCTCGCAGGCGACGCCAACAAGCTCGCCCTTCCCCGACTTCACCGCGGCGACAATCTCTTCCATCACCTCGATGCGGGTGTAGTTGGGCGAGCAGATCCAGATGGCCTCGATGGCGGGATCCTCCACCATCTCGGTCACTGTCGGGTAGGCCTTGGCCTGGCCGACGTCCAGATCGCACGCCAGCGCTGCCGCTTCCTGTGCCGTCTCCAGCCGTCGGCTCACGACGCCAAGAACATCGGCGTCGCGGATGGCCTCGAACGAACGGATGTGAAAACGGGAAACGAATCCGCCGCCGACGATGCCGATCCCGAGGGGTTTTCTCATCTCACGCCTGGGCCGAGGCGACCTCGCGGTCGTCCTTGAAGAAGAGCAGGTAGGCCACTGCACAAAGAACCGTTATGGCGCACGGTACCAGGAACACGGTGGGCCAGTCGGTAACGCCGTCCGCGGTAAAGCGGTTCTGGATATAGCCCGCAAAGTTGCTGCCCACGAAACTCCCCACGCCAAGCGTAACGATGGCGATCAGGCTCTGTGCCGACGCCCTGACGTCCGTGGGTGCGATCGTGTCGACGTAGATGACCGCCGCGACGAAGAAGAACACGTAGCAGAAGCCGTGCAGTGTCAGCGACGCGACCACCAGCCACCAGGGAGTGCCGATGGCGAAGATGACGTAGCGAATGGGCCAGGCAATGACCCCGAGCGCCAGCGTCGCGCGCATCCCGTACTTCTTGAGGAACCACGACAACACGACCGCCATCACCAGGATCTCGGCAATCTGCGCGATCGTCATCACGGCCGACAGGTTGGCCGCCGAAATGCCGATGCTGTCGGATACCAGGAAGGGGCCCGTCAGTACGTAGTAGAACTGCAGTTCCGTGGCCACGACGAACGAGATCGCCATGAAGATCGCGAAGTTGCGGTCCTTGAGCATGCTGAGCGCCTCGAGGAACGCCCACGGGCTCTTCGCATCCCTGTCAGGTGGTGTATGTGGCAGCAACAGTGCCTGGAACGCCATCGCGATCGACGCCACACCCGCCAGCACCAACATGTCGCCCTGCATCGCCAGCCCGTCGCCCGCCAGATTGCGCCAGAACGCGAGCGCAAGACCGGCCGCGATCCAGCCGATCGTGCCCCACACGCGGACACCACCGAACTCGTCCTCGGAACTGCCGACGTTCGCCATCGCGATGGAGTTGGTAAGCGCCAGGGTGGGGGCGTAGAGGAGGCAGTAGACGAGCATCGCCACGGCCAGGGTGCCGTAGTCGGTCAACCCGGCGGCCCAGATGAGCAGCCCGCCGCCAGCCAGTTGCAGCGCGGCGATGACGCGTTCAGCGGCGAAGTAGCGGTCAGCCAGCTGACCGCCGATGAAGGGCGCGATGATCGTCGCCAACGGCAGCAACGAGTAGATGAGACCCGCCTGCGTACCGCTGAATCCGAGATCGCCCTGCAGGTACGCCGACAGCACCGGCGCCCAAGCCCCCCAGATGGCGTACTGGAGGAACATCATCGCCCCGAGCTGGATTTTCGGGCTACGCACTCCGGAAGACTCCCCGCTAGCCACTAGATGATCTTCTGCTGGACCGGGTCCCACTCGACCTTGCGGCCGAGCTGGTACGCGGCCGTCGCCATGTGGCAGGTGATCGCCTCCTCGAACCCGCGGTCGATGTTGCAGGAGGGCTCACCGCCGAACCGGATCGTGTCGAGCCAGTCCTTGATGTGGAGCCAGTGAGTCGAGACGCGCTGTCCGCCACGATAGGTGAACAGCAAGCCACGGCTCGCGAAGTACTCCTCGGTGGCGGTGGTCACCGCGTCGAGACCCTTGAAACCCGGCCGGTAGGTAAGCAGTGGCCGGTCGGGATCGACGATCTCCTGCTGGATCATGTCCGCGAAGCGCGTCGACTGCGGCTCCGCCACCACCCGCACTCCCGAGCCCACTTCCATCGCCGCGTCGTGGCCCATGAAGACCTTGCCGCGGCCACGGCCCGAAGCCAGCGTGGCGCTGTACACCAGCGTGAGATCTCGATCCGGGTATTCGTAGGCGACCTGCAGGGTATCCGGCACGTCCCGGCCGTCCTTGTAGAAGTAGATGCCGCCGGACGCGGTGGCGTACTTCGGGATACCGAGCCGCATGATCTGGTTCACCGCATCGTACTCGTGCGACAGCAAGTCGCCGCCGAGGCCGGTGCCGTAATCGAACCAGCAGCGCCAGCGGAAGAAGCGCTCGAGCGAGAATGGCACGTCGTGACCGGCGTGCTCCTGGAACTGCGCCCAATCGATGGTGTCGGGATTGCCGTCGGGATGGATGTCCCACACCCAGGCGCCCCAGGGATCGTTCCGGTTGGTCGTCGTCTCCACCAGGGTCACCGGCCCGAGGATGCCCTTCTCGTATACCTCGCGTGCTTTCTCGTGGCTCTCGAGCTGTCGGTTCTGGTGGCCGAGCTGGAACTTCACCCCCGACTGCTTCACCGCCTCGACCACGGGCAACACCTCTTCCTCGGTGCGCGTCATGGCCTTCTCGCAGTAGATGTGCTTGCCGGCGTTGGCGGCGTCGATCGAGATCTGCGCGTGCCAATGGTCGGGAGTCGCGATGATCACCGCGTCGACATCGCCGTCCTCGAGCATCTCCGTATAACGGCGATAACGCGTGGCTCCGCGCCCGGCCGGGGCGCCACCAGGCCGTGTCTCGCAGTTGGACGCGTCGACCGCCCATTGCGCTCTGTTGTCGAACAGATCGCAAACACCGGTCAGCTCGAGGTTCAGGTCGCCATGCGCGAGGTACTCGTCGAGCCGCCGGTCTCGCGTGTTGGCGCGCTGGGCTTCACGGCGCTGATCAATCCATTCGGGCCGCGGAAAACCTGCCGCGCGCACGACCGCCTCGCCTTCACCACCGAAACCGATGACACCAATATTGATGCGATCCGACGGCGGCCGGCTCGTGAGCCGGTCGATGATGGCCGGCGCGTCACCACTTACCCCGAGTTCGTCGACGATCGCCCGGCGACGGCCGTCGTCAGCGGCCTTCTTAGCCCACGCGGCGGCGCCGAGCGCCCCGATTACCGGGAGCGTGGCCAACCCTTTGAAGAGGTTGCGCCGATCGACGCCCGCCGGACTCGACGGTGCCTCAGCGCCAGCGTCAGGCGAGCCGTTCTCTTCCTGCTCTTTGGGATCGCGGGTGTCTTCGCTCATCGGTCACCTCCGCGCGACAGGTAGCCATCGAATCCGACCTGACGACCTGTGGGGAACAACCACAGGACGATCAGCGCCGCGAATTCGATCAGGGTCTTGTTGACGATCAGATAGGAGCCCTCGGTCGGGGCGTTGATCTCGATGCCGGGCAACGGCGGGCTGCCGACGTAGTAGAGCCCCACCAGCACGGCGCCGAGGAAGGTGGCGTAGCGGCTGCCGATCCCCAGGATCATGGCCGCGCCAATCAGCGTTAGCCCCCACTGGTTGAGCCAGTCGACGGCGGTCAAACGACCGGGACTGCTCGCCAACCAGATGTACAGGCCGGATACGGGACCCCGGGAGTCGGCCAGGAAGCCGGCCGAGGTCCAGTAGGGGTTGGTGAGCTTGGCCAGCCCCTCGTACAGCAGGTGCCAACCGATCAACATACGCAACGCGGCCATAGCCCAGAGTCGGGCTCCGGTCAGAGTCGGGGTCGTGCTCATGACGCTCCGTTGTGGCCGCCGCCAGCGGATCCTGGCAGCCAGCTCGGCGAGGGACGCTGTGTGCCGTGCGCGTCGACGACGAGGCACGAGCATCCGGGGACAGATTCAACGAGCCGGGCGCCAGCCTGCGGGCCGGCAACGAAGGCGGCCGTGGCCAGCGCGTCGGCCAACATGGTGCTCGGCGCACGTACAGTGACCGATCGACACTCACCGGGCGACGCGCCGTTGGATGAAACGATGTGATGGCGGGTCCGCTCGCTGTCGAAGTAGATCTCGTAGCTCCCAGACGTCGCCACTGCGCCCTGATCGAGCGACAGAACTTCGAGCTCCTCGCCGAGGTCGTCCGGGTCGCGCACACCCACGCGCCAGGGAGATGCGCCATCTCGGGTTCCGCCCACACGAATGTCACCACCGCCGTTGACCAGGTAGCCCGCCACGCCGGAGGCAGTCAGCACGGCCGCAATAGCGTCGACGATGTAGCCCTTGGCGATTCCGTCGAGGGTCACCTCTACGCCATCGTGGAGTCGTACCTTCCGGCCCTCGATGATCACGCCCGCGGCGTTGACTCTCTCGTTCGCGGCCCGCAGGACAGCTTCGCCAGGAAGCCCCGGCAGGCCGGCTTCGCGATGCGATCGGAACGCGTCGATTACGGGCGTCACGGTGACATCGAACGCGCCGCGGCTCAGCAAGTGCACACCGCGCGCCCGATGCATCACTTCCAGCAACTCGTCGGGTGCATCAGCGATCCGTGATTCAGCGTTCAACACGCCGAGCGCGCTGCATGCGTCGAAGCGGTTGAGAAGACGTACACCACGATCCAATTCGCCGAACGCGCACGCGAGCGCTTCCGTCGCTCGCTGCTCAGAAGCGTCAAGCACCGACAAGGTGACGACGGTACCCATTGCGGGTAGCGACTGACTGACGCGCCACAGGCCGTCACCGACGGGCGCAGTCTCGGTAGTCAGGGGCTCCTCGACGCACTCGAAGCCCAGGTCGAGGAGCGCGGAGAAGTTCCGTGCTCGGCGCGCAGCATCGGTCTCAGGGAAGTTCTGCAACGAGTGACCTCTTGGAGCAGCAGACGCCGGAGCATAACAGCCGGCCGCAGCTGGCTCCAGAAAGTGCATACGGGCCATTAGATCTCTGTTATTGTTCATGCGCATATGCGCATATCAAGAGAACAAGACATTGCCCACTGACCGGTCGACGGCGCGTCGCACGATCCTGCGACGTTTGCTCGAGAGCGAGGAGGTCACATCGCAGCAACAGCTGCGCGAGCACCTGGCCCAGCTCGGCCACCACGTGGCCCAGACGACCATCTCGCGCGACCTGAGCGCCATCGGTGCCTACAAGATCAGCAGCGACTCTGGTGCGCACTACCGGCTGGCTAGCGCCAATCGCGGCCAAGAGGCCGGCCTGCGTACCGTCGCGGAACGGATGCGCCTCTTCGTGGTGAGCATCGAAGCCAGCGGCAACCTGGTGGTCATCAAGACCCCTCCCGGTTCGGCGCATTCAGTCGCCGTGGCCCTCGACTCCACAGCCCCCGGAGCGATTCCCGAGCTCCTCGGAACCATCGCCGGCGACGACACGATGTTCGTGGCCGCGCGCCCCCCCTTTGACGGCGAAGTGCTCGCCGCTCGCCTCAGTTCCATCATGGAGACGGTCTCTTGAAAGTCGTACTCGCGTTCTCTGGTGGTCTAGATACCGCCGTGATTTTGAGATGGATCCAGGAAACCTACGACGCTGAAGTCGTCGCCTACACCGCCGACGTCGGTCAGGGTGCCGAGGAACTGGACGGCGCGCGCGCGGCCGCGGCAAGTTGCGGTACCCAACTCGTTGTCGAGGACCTCCGCGAGGCCTTCGTCAAGGAGTGCATCCTGCCCGCCGTCCGTGCCAACGCGGTTTACGAGTGGTACTACCTCATGGGCACGGCGCTGGCACGACCTGTGATCGCCCGCGGTCTCGTGCAGGCCGCGGAAGCCTGTGGCGCCGACGCCATCGCCCATGGCGCCACCGGCAAGGGCAACGACCAGATCCGCTTCGAGCTGGCCGCGTACGCCCTCAAGCCGGACATCCGGATCATCGCGCCGTGGCGCGAGTGGGACATGGCTGGCCGCTCCGATCTCATCGCGTATGCCAACCAGCACGGCATCGACCTGTCGGCCGCGCCGAAGCCCGAGTATTCGATGGATGCCAATCTCATGCATATCTCCTACGAGGGTGGCGTTCTGGAGGATCCCTGGTCTGCCCCGCCACCGAACATGTTCCGCATGACGACCGATCCCGAGGACGCGCCCGACGCGCCCGAGTACGTGACCGTGACCTTCGCCGACGGCAGCCCGGTGGCGGTGAACGGCGAGCAGCTCGGAGCGGTCGAGATCGTCGAGAAACTCAACATCATCGGCGGCCGGCATGGCATCGGCAGAGTCGACATCGTCGAGAACCGCTTTCTCGGTATGAAGAGCCGCGGTGTCTATGAGACGCCCGGTGTGACGCTGTTGCTGCACGCCCACCGCGCCGTCGAGTCGATCACTCTCGATCGCGAGGTTCACCACCTGCGCGACGAGCTGATTCCGCGCTTCGCCGAGATGATCTACAACGGCCTGTGGTTCAGTCCGGAACGCGAGGCGCTGCAGAGCTTCATGGACTCCGTGCAGGATCGCGTCCACGGCGAAGCTCGCCTGAAGCTGTACAAAGGCAGCGTAACGATCGAAGGGCGGCGCTCCTCGACCCACGGCCTCTACGACGAAGGCATCGCCACCTTCGAAGCGGACGATGTGTTCGACCAGTCGGACGCCACCGGCTTCATCCGACTGCGTGCCCTACGGCTGCGCACCCTTGGCGCACGGCGGATCTCGGAGGGCGAGTAGATGGGGATCCTCCGCGACAGGTTCGCCGGCGAGGCTGCCGATGCCATGCGTGCGTTTTCCTCGTCGCTCGAGGTAGACCTGGAGATGCTCGCCGAGGACATCGCCGGCAGCACGGCGCACGTTCGTATGCTCGGCGAGGTCGGCATTATCGACAGCGCGGAAGCTGAGACGCTCGTCGCCGGTCTGGCGGCGATTCGGGTAGAGATCGAGAACGGCGACTGGGCACCGACCGACGCGCACGAAGATATTCACATGGCTATCGAGGCCCGCCTCCTGGACAAGATCGGCCCGGTCGCAGGCAAGCTGCACACCGCGCGTTCGCGCAACGACCAGGTCGCCACCGACGTGCGGCTGTGGTTACAGCGGCGCCTGCCTGAGGTAGAGGGAGCCATCGGCGCGCTGCTCTCAGCCCTGCTCGACCGCGTGGAGGCCGACGGACAAATCGTCATTCCCGGATACACCCATCTACAGCGTGGGCAGCCCATTCTCCTCGGCCACCATCTACTCGCCCACGCGTGGCCGCTGACGCGCGATCTCGGACGGCTGCAGGACGCGTGGAAACGCGCCGACCAATGTCCGCTCGGCGCCTGCGCCATGGCCGGTACTCCCTTCCCCATCGATCGACAGCGGACGGCAGCGCTGCTCGGATTCGACGCCCCCACCGATAACGCAATGGACACCGTCGCGGCGCGTGATCACGCGCTCGAGATTGCCTCGATGTGCGCGATCGCCACCACTCACATGTCGCGGCTGGCCGAGGAACTGGTCCTCTGGAGCACGACGGAGTTCGGCTTTGTGCGGCACGGTGACGGGTACTGCACCGGCTCGAGCATCATGCCGCAGAAGCGCAATCCCGACGCTGCAGAGCTCGTCCGCGGCCGGGCCGCGCGCGTCCAGGGCAACCTGCAGACATTGCTATCGCTCCTGCGTGGCCAGCCCCTGGCCTACAACCGCGACCTACAGGAAGACCGGCGGGCGTTGTTCGACGCGGTCGTATCCACCACTGACTGCGCCACCGTGCTCGCCGGCGTAGTGCGCGAGCTGCAGTTCGTCGATCGGTTCGAGGCCGAGCTGCACGGCGATTTCAGCCTCGCAACGGAAGTCGCCGACTTTCTGGTCGGCGAAGGCCTCAGTTTTCGCGATGCCCACGGGATTGCGGCTCGCCTCGTGAAGTGGTGCGAAGAGCGGAACGTCGACCTCGGCGGCGTCCCCGACGACGTTGCTGGCGAGTTTCATCCGGCGCTGGCCGAACAGCTCGGCGGACTACTCGCCCCCCACGCGGCTGCCGAGCGGCGAACCTCCATGGGCGGCACCTGCTGGGGTGAGGTGACGCGGCAGCTCCACGTGCTACGCGCACAACTCACTAGTTGAGTGCGCCGGAGCCCGTTGTATCCGAGAACTCTCTGCGGCCTCACCGCCGCTGGTGGCCCAATGGGACCCTGCACTAGACTTGCCAGCGATAATTAACACCGTGCTCGGAGATCCCGCATGCTGCGTCGCCGAACTGCTCCGCTGACCTTGGCAGTCCTACTGACGGTCCTCGCCCTCGACGTCTCGTCGGCGGCGCGAGCAAGTCAGCAACCGGAAGTCTTTAGCAGCCCATCCGAGCGCATCGCGGCGAACCGGGCGACGGTTCGGCAACCCGAGCCCGATGATCCCCGCTACCGCCGGAGCCGACTGGCGGTCGTCAACGTCCCTCTGTTGGTGGCGGCGCGCACGACAGCCAGCTTGTCCTTCAATCTGTTCGACGACATCACACTGCCGATCGTCTTCGACAAGATCATCACGCACCGCGAAGGTCACAGCTTCATCGGACGAGTGCTTGGCGAGCCCCTCTCCACGGTCCTCTTTGAGCAGATCGACGAGGTCATGGTCGGGGCTGTTCAGACCGCACAGGGCCGCTACGTGGTGCGGTTCGCCGGCGGTGGCCTGCATTCGATTCATCAATCCCGGCCCGATGTCCAGGGGCATGCCGACGACTTCCTCGACGCACCGCTTGCCAACGCTGAGATCCCCTTCGCCGTTCGCTCGACCAAGGCCAAGAAGAAATTCAACTATCTCGGCCTCTACACCCGAGCGGCACTCGCCGAACAGGGCAGCACGAAGGCCATGAAGGCGGCTGTCAGACTGACCGTCACCTGGCTGAACCAAGCGTTGAGAGCACAGAACGTCAAACACACCGTCAAGTTCCGCGGCATCAAACGCGTGAAAGGGAGCGACGACGGCGTCCTGCTCACAGCGCTCAGGGGGGTCACCAACCAGAGCGACGGGATCTTCGACGAAACCGGCCGACTCCGTGACCGCAAGTCAGCCGATTTTGTCGGCATCTACATCAAGGGCGACGGCACCGGCTTCGGCACCTGTGGACTCGGCTGGCGTCCGCGCGACTACAGCGCAGGCAACCAAGCGTTCGCCTACCACGCGGTCCGCGAGGACTGCAACGTGCGTGGTAGCGGCAGGACCGGAGCGCACGAAGTCCTGCACAACATGGGTGGTTGTCACCCGAACGATTCCAACGACGGCTGCTTCAACGATGCCACGCCTAACGGCGGGACGGATCACGGATTCATGTCGGTGAGCCTTAACTTCCAAACCACGCTCGGCACCGGCGCCCTCTGTGCCAGGTGCATCGGTTTGATGACCGTGTCGGGACCGAAGCCCTTCCGGGGCGCCAGGGTCTCCGATGCCATGTCGAAGATCGCCAGGCTGGTTAACAAGGGCGCGAAGACCTACGCCGCGTATCGCTAAGTAGCTGACTGCCTCAGCCGCCATGCTTGTTTGCCGCCGAGCGGGGCGAGTCCCGGGCAACCTGCAGGAAACTGCTGTATCCGAGAACACACCGCTCCTTCGACGGAGACCCGCCCACAGACTACCCTATGCCTCCCCCTGAACTTGAGGCACCATCAGGAGGGCCATTGTGCGAAGAGGACAAGAGGGTATTCTGCGACGGAGCTGTTTCTTGGTCGCGGCGACCGCGCTTCTGGCCGCATCGGACGGTAGCCCCGGCGCAGAGCCACGCCAGATGGGCAAGCCGCAAAAAGGTCAACTGCTGGCGCTCTCTGGCGACACCCTGAACCAGATTCGCTTCTTTCGCGGCCGCCAACGCGGGGACAGCTTCGGTGGGAGCATCGGATTCGATGTCGTCCCCATCAAACGCACGGCTGCTCTGGTCATCGGTGCACCCGGCGCCAACGAAGGCGCTGGACAACTCCGCGTCGTCGACCAGGTCACGCGGAAGACGATCCTCACAGTGGAACCCGACGCTCTCGCCTCGGCGGCGGCCGGGCGTCTGGGGCACGCGGTCGCGAACCTCGGCCACATCAACAACAGTGCCGCTGTCCATTGGGCGGTTGCAGCGCCCGGAGATTCCTCATCAGAAAGTGCCGGCGCGGCACCGGCTGTGATCTTCTTGAGCGAGGCCGAGAGCCGGCTCGTCGAGCGCGCACGCGCCACCGGACCTGAGGGCTCGCTCTTCGGCTGGGCTCTCGCGGGTGTCGACCAGGCTGATTTCGGGGACAGCATCATCTCGGTCCGCGCGGTGGGGTCGCCACGCGAAGCCAACGGCAGTGAAACGGAGACTGGCGCGGTCTATGTGTACGACTCGGTGACAGGCGAGTTGATCTGGCGGCGCAGTGGCGAGCGCGAGAACGAACGGTTCGGCTTCTTCCTCACTGCAGGTCCCGACTACGACGGCGACGGTGTGGTCGATCTGTGGGTGGGTGCGCCAGGGCGCCAAGACCGCATGCCGGCGGGCCGCGTCTACCTCGTGTCCGGTGCCACGGGACAAACCCAGAGAGTCATCGATGCGCCCGCGCGCGCAGCTCTCTTCGGTTTTGCCGTGGCAGCCCGGCGCGCGGCCAACGGCCACGAGGATCTGCTCATCGGCGCGCCAGCAACCAAGATCCGGAAGATGAAGAATGCCGGCGCAGCGTACTGGATACCGGCACAAGGCAACAATCGGATACTCCGGGGCCAGGCTCAAGAGGAGTGGTTCGGTGTCAACGTGAGTTTCATCACGGATCGCGATGGTGACGGCCAAGTCGACGCGATTGTGTCCTCACTTGACGGCAGTGACGACCGGCGCACGGATCGCCGGGGGCGCGTCTCGTTCGTTTCAACGGGTACCGGCGAGCGCTTGCAGGAACTGACCGGCAAGCGGGCCGGCGATCATTTCGGCGTCTCCCTGTTCAGGCTCATGATCGATTTCAACGACGACGACGTGTTCGACTTCATCGCCTCCAGGACGCGCGCGCCACTGCCCTTCATCCCCGACTAGGGCACGGTACAATCCGGGCGTTCTCGACACCGGTCAGCCACGAGGAAGCCATATGCCCCACGACCGTCTTGACACCGCATTGAGCGCCCACGTTGCCGGACTGAAACAGGCAGGAACCGCCAAAGGTGATGAAGCGGTAGTCGTCAGTGCCAGCGCGCCCGAGGGCGAGCGCGGGCCCCGCTTCGGACTTGCCGGCGAAGGTAATCGTCAGTTCATTCGCATGAACTCGAACTCCTATCTGGGCATGGGCCTGCGCGGCGACGTCATCAGTGCTGAGGAGGCGACCGTCGCACGGTTCGGCGCCGGTCCCGGCGCCGTCCGCTTCATCAGCGGCACCTACGAGACCCACGTTCAGCTCGAACAAAGGCTTGCGGCGTTCCACGGCCGCGAGGCCGGAATGATCCTCTCTGCGGCCTACGTGACGATCATGGGCACCATCGCGCCGTTGGTTACCAAGGAGACCGTGCTGATCAGCGACGAGCTGAACCACAACTGCATCATCAACGCGATGCGCCTGTCGCGACCCGCCTCGAAGGCGATCTACCCGCACCTCGACTACGCGGCATTGGAGAAGGCGATCGAAGGGGCGAAGGGACACGCCAAGCGTGCGGTCGTTGTCACCGATGGGATCTTCTCCATGCGCGGCGACCACGCGGAGGTCGACCGCATCATGGAGATCGCCACCCGTCATGACGACGCGTTCGAAGACAACTGCGTAGTGATCGTAGACGACTCGCACGGCGTGGGCGCCTTCGGCGCCACCGGCCGCGGCACCGAGGAGTACTGCGATTCGCCCCCGGTCGACATCCTGGTGGGCACACTCGGCAAGGCGTTTGGAGTGAACGGCGGCTACGTGGTCGGTAGCAGCGCCCTCGTCGACTTTTTGCGCGAGTCCACGCCCATGTACATCTACTCGAATCCCATCACGCCCGCCGAGGCTGCCGCGGCGATGAAGTCCGTCGACGTTCTCGACTCGCCGGTCGGTCTGGCCCTGCTAGGGAACCTCAGGGCGCTCACGCAGCGATTCCAGCAAGGGTTGATCGATCTCGGATTCGAGACCATCCCGGGTGACCATCCGGTGGTTCCGCTGATGCTGCGCGACACGGACCGCACCCACGCCACCGTGAAACACCTGTACGACAACGGCGTCCTGGCCACTGGCCTGGCGTTTCCTGTGGTGCCCCGCGGCGACGAGGAAATCCGCTTCCAGGTGAACGCGGATCACACTGCCGGCGACATCGACGCGGTCCTGACGATCCTGGCGGACGTGGCCTGAGTCAAGCTCGCTAGAGTCGCGGCACGAGCACGCGCGGTTGCCGTGAGTTGCCAGCAGCTGGTCGCCCGCTACTGCTGCTCTGCCACCCGCGCTTCGATCGCCGCCATCTCGACGTCGAGTTCCGCTGCCGTGATCCAGCGGCCGCCCAGCATCACGCCAGCGCGATCGGCGAAGTTGCCGATGTCCTCGACCGGGTCGGCGTTGAGCAGCACGAGATCGGCACGCAGCCCCGGCGCCACCGCGCCGAACTCGTCGGTGGCGTCATAGAACACGGCCACGGCGCGCGTTCCCGCGTACAGAACGTCGGCCGGGCTGATGCCGGAGTCCACCATTACCTGCATCTCGTGGTGGATCGAGAAGCCCGGCACGCTAAACAGCTGTGGCGAGTCGGTCCCCAGCAACACCACCACCCCGGCTTCGTGCAGCGCCTTGAGCACGCGGCGGCGCAACGAGAGGATGTTGGCTACCGCTTCGGGATCGGCGCCGAACTGCTCGACGCGCTGGTCGATACTCGTGACCCAGCCATCCACCATCGGCGCCGGCATGTACCGGGTTTCGGGTCGAAGCTGCAGCCACTCGGCGCCGCTACGCGAC
>JAJCXT010000121.1 GCA_029263295.1 Acidobacteriota bacterium
CGGTTCCGCCAGATCGCGGAACTGCGAGCGATAGAGTTGCGCGTATAGTCGCCCGTTCCCCATCAAGTCGTGGTGCGTTCCCGTCTCGACGATTCTCCCATCGTCGAGAACCACGATCTGATCGGCGCGAACCACGGTCGACAGTCGATGCGCGATCACGATGGATGTTCGTTCGGCCAGCAGGGTGCCCAGCGCCTCCTGGATAAGCGCCTCCGTGCCGGAGTCCAGCGATGACGTGGCCTCGTCGAGAATGAGAATCGGCGGGTCACGAAGCAACTCGCGCGCGATGGCGAGGCGCTGCCGCTGCCCGCCCGACAGCTTGACCCCGCGTTCACCGATTACCGTGTCGAAACCATCAGGCATCGCTTCGATGAACTCGCGGGCGTTGGCGGCTTCGGCGGCGGCCCGGACTTGCTCTCGGGTAGCATCGGGCGACCCATAGGCGATGTTGTGGGCGACGCTACGGTCGAACAGGAAGATCTCCTGAGGCACGAGGCCGACTTGCTGCCGATACCAGCGCAGGTCGAGTTCGCGAAGATCCGCGCCGTCGACCAGCACGCTCCCCGCAGTGGGGTCATAGAAGCGACCGACCAACCCCGCGAGTGTGCTCTTGCCGGCGCCCGACGGACCGACCAGCGCCACCATCTTGCGTGGCGCGACTTCCAGCTCGATGTCGTGCAGCACGGGGCGGTCTGCGACGTACTCGAAGGACACGCCGTCGAATCGGATCGCACCCGACAGCGACGGAACCCGGCCGCTACCCGACGAGACGATCTCGGGCTCCGTGTCGAGTACCTCGTAGATGCGTTCGAGCGACGCGAGCGAGCGCTGCAGGCGCGGGTTGAGGCCAGTGATCCGTCCCACGGCGCCGAACAGCTGGGTCAGATACATGAAGAACGCGAACAGTCCGCCGACCGTGAAGTCGCTGGTCACGATCAGGTACACGCCGCCGAGCACGATGATCGTCGGGGCGACTCCGCCAATCAGGCCGAACACGTGGTTGGTGATCAACGAGAACATGTCGCGCCGCACGTTGGCACGAACACTCTTGTGCAGCACGTTGACGAAGCGCAGCGCCTCGCGGCCCTCGGACGCGGTGCCGAGCACGAGCGCGTGCCCGGACAGTCCCTGATGCAGGGTGCTGCTGACCGCCGTCCAGTCCTCTCGTGCCTGCTTGGACAGCCGTCGCATGCGGCCGGAGATCAGATACTGGAACCCGAAGATGAGGCCGGCGAGAAGCAGCCCACCCACCGCCATACGCCACTCGATATAGAGGATCATCACGGCGAAACCGATGCCGCGCACAGCGTCGATCAACGCCCGTGCGAAAGCGTCGGCCATGACCCCGTCGAGACTGTCGACGTCGTCGGTCTGGCGCGACATCAGCCAGCCAGTTTCCTTGTCGTGGTAGTAGCTGATCGAGAGGCGCTGCATGTGCTCGTACAGTTCCACCCGCAAGTCGCGCAGCACCTTGGTGTGCAGCAACGTCGTGCCATAGCCGATGCCGAGACCGAAGACGATGGCCACGGCGGTCATACCAACGAGCACCGCGCCCCAGAAGAGGACCTCGTCCGGACTCGATCGGAGTACCGCGTCGTCGACAACACGGCGCACGATGAGGGGAGACACTAGCGTGAGCGGCGTCGACAGGATCAGCAGTGTCGTTACCGCCCAGACGTAACGCTGGTGCGGCCCTACCCAGGCCCAGAATCGCTTGACCAACGGCCAGGCGTGGCGGACTCCGCCGCTGTCAGATTCCACGGGAGCGTCGTCTGCCAAGTCGCGTCACCGGGGTTGCGCTCGTAGCGGAGCGGTAATGGAAGAGCGTCTCGTCACGATAGCAGCCCATCAACGAAGCACTCGACAACGGCGGTCGACTTCTATATAACCATAATGGTTATAACCATCACGGTTCGATCTAGTCCGAATGCGAGGTTCTCGAGTGAGTTCACGACCGGCCCTGAAGCACAGAGAGTTCCTGATGTTGTTGGCGCTCACGCACGACCAGAGTCATGGCTACGCGCTCAAGCAGGAGGTACACGAGCGCTCCGGCGGTAGCATCGACATGGGGCCGGGCACTCTCTACCGCACGGTGCGCCATCTTGAGGAGACCGGCCTGATCGCGGAGTCGGCCAAACGACCCGATGATGACGATCCGCGCCGCCGTTACTACGAGATCACGGACCTCGGGCGTGACGCCACCGCCGCCGAGGCCCGTCGCCTCGATGCCCTGCTGAACGAAGCCCGCGCCGGCAGACTCATCCCGTAGTCGAACTATGACCCGGCAAGCTCCGACCGTCGTCCGCGCGTACCGACTTCTGCTCGGTGCGTATCCGCGTGCGTTCCGCGATCGCTACGGCTTCGAGATGGAGGCTGCCTTTGTCGCCGAGCGGGCACGCGCGCGTGGCCCCGTGAGCTACTGGCTGGCCCTGCTGCGCGACACCGCCGCAAACGCTACCGGAGAGCGCCTGCGAAGGCTCGACCCCTGGCACCGCAGAGTCATTCACCCACACCTTCCCGAAACTCCCCCCAAGGCGCCCATCGAGATGATCTTCGACCTGTTCCGCGAAATCCGTTACGCGTTCCGTACCCTGCGCCGTAGCCCGAGCTACACGACGGTGGTAATCGCGGTGCTCGCCTTGGGCCTGGGCGCCAACACGGTCGTGTTCACCTTGGTGAACGCACTGTTCCTGACGACGCCCCCGGGAGTGGCCGAACCCGAGCGACTCGTGCGTATTACTCGTACGAATGGCGACTCGCGCTCGAACGCGCTTAGCTATCCCGATTACGAGGCGCTGAGCGACCGCAACCGGACGTTCGTGGCGATGACGGCCTACGATCCCAGCGGTCTCGCCGCTACCCTCGGGCGACCCGGAACGGCCGATCGCGTCCCGGCACGAGTGATCTACGTGACCGGGAGCTACTTCGACGTACTCGGTGTGAACGCTGTTCTCGGACGCACGTTCACCCCCGAGGAGGACCGTGCGCCGCGTGAGGCCCCGGTCGTTGTGGTCGCGCACGCGTTTTGGGTCAACGCGCTTGGCGCCGACCCGACCATCGTTGGCGACGACGTCACCCTGAACGGTCATGGTTTCGAGGTCGTCGGTGTCGCGCCGCCAGGCTTCGTGGGCTCGAGCCCGATGGAGGCGGCTCCTGATCTCTGGCTCCCGGTGATGATGGAGCCAGTGCTCGACGGCCGCGACGACGCCTTTCTGATTCGAGAAGAGAACCGAGTCATCAACTGGCTCAGTGCTGTGGGGCGCCTTGCTTCCGGGGTAACGGTCGAGCAGGCGCAAGCGGACCTCGATGGCGTGAACGCTTACCTCACCGAGGAGTTCGCCGATTGGAACGAGGGGTTGGGGACGCTCGTGACCGGGAACTTCATGTACATGCCGGCTGAGCGTGAGGAGGTACTCGGCTTCACGCGTCTGCTGGCGGCAGTCGTGGGCCTGGTGTTGCTGATCGTTTGCGCCAACGTTGCGGTCCTGCAACTGGTGCGTGCGTCGAGTCGGCGGCGCGAGATCGGCATTCGTGCGGCGCTGGGCGCCGGACGCGCGGCCGTCGTGCGCCACCTGCTGGTCGAGTCGCTGATACTGGCCCTGGCCGGAGCCATGGCAGGGTTCGCGACGGCGCTCGCGCTCGCGCGAGTCGCCGCGAGTCTGCTGCCGCTGTCGCTCACCGCTGATTTCTCTCCCGACGGGCGGGTTCTCGCCTTCTCGGTGGCGCTGGGAATCGTGTCGGCGGCATTGTTCGGGCTGGCGCCCGCGATTGGCGCCGCACGGCACGACGTAGCGCGCGCAATCCGGTCACGGAACGTAGCCGCCGGGCGCTCGCCGGCACGAAGCGCTCTGGTGGTGATCCAGATCGCCCTCTCGCTGATGTTGGTCACCGGCGCTGCGCTGTTCGTGCGAAGCCTCGTTGCAGCTCGCGCGGTCGACCCAGGTTTCGCGACGGAAGGGCGAGTCTTCGTGAACCTGTCGCCACGAAGTCATGGCTATTCAGCCGAACAGACCGACCAGTTGACGGCTGAAATTCTCGAGCGGCTCAGTGCGTCGCCTGCTGTCGCGGCTGCGTCCGCGGTCGCAATGTCGCCATTTCGCGGGAGTTGGAGTGGGAGCTTCACGCCGCAAGGCGGAGACGGTCCCGACGAAGACGAGGTGCGTGCCTATTTCAACGCCGTCGGGCCCGCCTACTTCGAGACCGTCGGAATCCCGCTGCTGGCTGGGCGCGAGTTCGAGGCGGCGGACGGGCGTGAGCAGGCAAGCGTGCTGATCGTCAACGAAGCGGCGGCGCAGATCCTGTGGCCCGATCAGAATCCCATTGGACAGATGGTCGCTGCGGTTTCCGATGAGCCCGTCGATCGCGTCGTCGGGTTGGTCGCGAACAGCAACTACGGCCAGCTGGGCGAGGATCCGGAGCCGATCATCTACCAGCCGATCTTCCAGACGCCTCCGTTCGGACTGAATCTGATCGCGGCGTCGCGCGGCGACAGCACCGCGGCCGCGCAGGAGATGCAGCGTGCCATCCACGAGGTCGACGCGGACCTGGCGCTCAGGCGTGTCCTGACCGTCGAAGAGATCATCGAAGGGCAGCTCGGCACTTACCGAGTCGGCGCGCGCGCCGTGGGTTTGTTCGCGATTCTGGCGGCGCTGCTTGCCGCCGTCGGTCTGTACGGCGTGTTGTCGTACCTGGTAGCGGCGGAAACTCGCGAAATCGGCGTGCGCTTGGCGCTCGGAGCCACCGCAACCGCCGTTACCGGGCAGGTTGTTCGACGCGGCCTCGTGCTGGCGGTTGCTGGTGTCGGGCTCGGTCTGGTGCTCGCCCTCGCGCTTGCTCAGGCGATCGCGAGCATGCTCTACCGCGTCAGCCCGTACGATCCGCTCAGCTTCGTCGCGGTCCCGATCCTGCTGCTCGCGGTTGCCGCCGTGGCCAGCCTGATACCCGCCATGCGTGCCGCTCGCGTGGATCCCATGGAGGCACTACGGGCTGATTGATCCGACGCGTCTAGCGCTCGGGAGCCTGACCTCGTATGCGGGTCGCGCGCCAGACACTGACGCGAGCGTCGCCGGAGAGTTCCAGTGTGACGCTGATGTTCTTGCCGAGCAGACTGCCGTCGGGGTGGCGCGGCGACAGCGCGTCGATCTGGTCGCCTGCCTGGCAGAGATTCTCCACTCCCTCGCGTGGCTCGGCGGAGCTGACCTGCAGCGTCAGGATCTCCAGGTCGGGTGAGCGCATCACGTTGCGCGGTAGGTCGTCCGAGCCAACCAGTGCTCGCCGGGACACGACCGTCGCCGTGGCATCGCAGCCGTTCGCGGCGACCGCGGTGGGCACCAGCGCTAGCGCTCTGATCACGGCCGCGGGCGGTGGAGGGGGTGCGTCGTCGGGCGCGCCGGCACTCAGCGGAGGGTCGGCTCGTTGCTGCTCCACGACAGGCGATGTCGGCGATAGCGTAGCGTCGGCAACCGTCGTCTTGGTCGCGGCGAAGTCGCGCAGCGCCTTGCGGCCGAAATCGTCGTCGAACTTCCGCCACACCGAATGGACGTGCTGCGGGTCGTCGTCCACGTGGCCGTACTCGATGAGAAAGTCGCGCCCGTGCACGCGGTAGTAGTGCGCCTCGCCCGGGGTCACAGGTCCAGCCCAGCCAAAGCGAATTTCGTCGAGACCCGCCTCCTCGATGGCGGTGAACTCGGCCGTGGCCAGCGAGGGCTGCAGGCGGGCGGTGTAGCTTTGGATCAGCGTGCGCATCAGCGTCTGTTGGTCAGAGTTCAGGTCGGCATAACGAATGCCGAGAACGCTGGGTCGGATGGCGCGACGGTCGGTCTGCGTGATGATGTCGTCGGGAGGTTCGGCCGCGAACACGGCCCGCCGTCGCTGGTCGGTATCGAGTGCTTCGAGCAGCGCCCGGCCCGCGGCCGCTTCGCGGGCGAGAGGCTCGATGTCGCCGCGGACGGAGGGTTCGCTCCCCAGGAAGAGAGGCGTCGTGCCGACGATCTCTCCGTTGAGAAGAGTGAGGTTGATCGACACGTGATGACCCTCGAATCGCCAGGCCCATCCGCCCCGCATTCCGGGCATGTTGAAGAGGGTGAGGAAGTACCAGTCCGGGTCGCGTGATTCGTCCTGTGTCGTCTCGAACATGCGGCGCTCGATCGCGATGACGTCGCGCGCCTGGGCGGCGCCTTCCTCGCCCAACGCCGATTCCAGGAGTTGCCATAGAAGCTCGCGG
>JAJCXT010000122.1 GCA_029263295.1 Acidobacteriota bacterium
CCTATCCCGATGGCGACCGCATCGTGCGCTTCTACAACACCAACGAAGAGGCTCACCAGTCACGCCAGTCGCTGTCGATCGTGGAAGTCTCCGAGTACATCGACAACGCCGATATGGTGGATGCCATCGCAGGGATGGACATCTACCCGGTCACACTGACCGGCGGCGATGAACCCGTTCGTGTTCGGGCCTCGGTGGTGACCGGGCAGTTCTTCGCCGTCTTCGGGTCGGAGCCGCAGCTCGGCCGGACATTTGGCGAGGACGCAGCCCGGCCCGGCAACGACGGTGTCGCCGTGATCAGCCACGGCCTGTGGCAACGTGCCTTCGGCGGCGCCGAGAGCATCCTCTCGGCCGGTCTGCGAATCAACGGCCGGCAACACCTGATCATCGGCGTGATGGCGCCCGACTTCGACTTCTATCCGGGCACCGACGTGTGGGTCCCGATGGTGATCGACCGGGCGACGCTCGAACCCGACCGCATCCGCTCGCACAACCTCGTAGCGGTCGCGCGGCTGGCTGCGGGCCGGGACATCGCGACGACACAGGAAGCCGGCGACCGGATGGTGGCGGGCGTGCTCGAGGAGTATCCGCAGCACCCCGACTACCACGGCGCGCTGCTGGTCCCGCTCAGCGAGTGGTTCACTGGCTCGATTCGACCGATGCTGCTAACCCTGGTGGCAGCGGTCGGCTTCATGCTGCTGATCGTCTGCGTCAACGTCGCATCGCTGCTGCTGTCGCGTGCCGAAGGCCGGCGGCGCGAGCTGGCTGTCCGTGCGGCGCTGGGTGCCGGACGCGCGCGTCTTGCGAGGCAACTGGTCACAGAAAGCGTCGCGCTGGCGTTGGTCGGCGGCAGTCTCGGAGTGCTCGCGGCCTACGTCACCAAGGACATTCTGGTGCGTGAGCTATCTGGCATCCTGCCCCGGACCCAGGCCATCGACCTGAGCTGGCCGGTGCTGTTGTTCTCGTTTGGCGTCACTCTCTGCGCGGGGCTCCTGTTCGGCATCGCGCCGACGCTGCGCGGCTCTGCCAGAACCCCCGCAGACACACTTCGCGGCGCAGCCGGAAGCGGCCGGGCCTCAGACGGCACGAGGCTTCGCGGCCTCCTGGTAACCGGAGAGGTCGCGCTGGTGGTCGGCCTACTCATGGGTGCGGTGCTCATTGGACAGAGCTTCTGGAACCTGGCAGGGGTCGAGCCCGGCATCGACGCCGCAGGCGTGGTGTCGTTCGATGTCGAGCTGCCCGAGGCGGGCTACGGCAGCCAATCGGAGGTCGCGCGGATGCTCGATCAGATCAACTCCCGTATCGCTTCCCTGCCTGCCGTCGAAAGCGTCGGCGCGGTGAGCTGGCTGCCGTTCGCGGACTTCCCCTCGCAGTGGGGCGTGGAGATCGACGGCGTCGAGCTAGCTGAAGAACTGGAGCTCCCCGATTGGACGATCGTGAACGGCGACTACTTCGAGGCGATCGGCATTCCTGTACTTAGCGGCCGTACCTTCCGACCCGAGGACCGCGACACCGGCGTCATCGTGACCGAAGCGGCGGCGGACCTGTACTGGCCTGGTGAAGATCCACTCGGAAGGCGGCTGCGGCTCGAGAACAGCACATGGCGCACGGTGGTCGGCGTGGTCGGCGACTACAAGAACCGCGGCCTGTCGGCACCCGAGCGCCAGGGGCTCTACTTCCCCCACGTCACACTGAATTTCGGCGACGACTGGTTCTCGCGACGCATGACGTTCACGGTGAGGACGGCTGGCGAACCGATGCGGGTAGTGCCGACCGTGCGCGAGGCTGTGCGAGCGCTCGACGCCGACCTCCCGCTCGCGCGCATGCAGCTGATGACCGACGTGCTTGCCAACACCATGTCGCAGCCGAAGGTCACCATGGTGTTCCTCGTCGGCTTCGCGGCGCTGGCCCTGTTCCTTGGTGGGATCGGCATCCACGGGGTCGTGGCGCAGTCCGTGGCGGCTGGTCAACGAGAGATCGGCATTCGCATGGCGCTGGGAGCTCGCGCCAGCGGTGTGCTGCTACGCGTCGTCACCGCCAGCATGTGGCGCGTGGGCATCGGTTTGGCGGTCGGCTTGCTCGCTGGTTACTGGGCCACGAAGACGCTGATGTCGACACTGCTGTTCGGCGTAACGCCTGCCGATCCCACGATCTGGATCCTGGTGAGCGGAATCCTGGCCACGGTCGGCCTGGTGGCAACGATGATCCCCGCGATGCGCGCGCTGCGCGTCGATCCCGTCGCTGTGCTACGAGGCGACTGAACGCCGGCAACATACGCCGGCGAGGACTTGGTCCGAGAAACGGCAAGGTCGCAAGAAACGGGTCGTGGGGAGGCCACGCGCGAGCGAACATCCAGACTCACAACCAAGGAGTCCACGATGTTTCAGGTCCATGCACTGCCCGCCGAGCCGTTCCGCCACCTCTTCGAGCTATCCGACACCGAACTGGCACAGTGCGGCGCTCAACGCGCGCGGGTCGACGACGTCATCGAGCGGCTTCTGCTGCAGCCCGGCGTCGAGTACCTGCACCTTCACAACGCAAACCTCGGCTGTTTCGCCGCCCGCGTCGCCCGAGCCTGGATCTAGCCCAGCGCCTCGCGCACCTCGCGCACGAAGTCGATCGTGACGCCATGAATCCGCATGCGCACGAGGTCTTTGGCCGAGATGGCACGGTAGCCGAGGTCATTCATCCCGCGGATGTAGTCGAGGCGCACGCCGTGGATGGCGAACCGGTTGAGGTCTTCCTCCGACAGGCCCTCGTAGCCGAGGTCCTGCAGGCCACGCACGTACTCCGTGGTGACGTCGTGCAGTGCGAACTGGTAGACGCGCTCCGCCGATAGACCGCCGTAGCCGAGATTGTCCATCGCGCTGGCGTACGCCGCGTCCGGCACGAAGGTGAAGAAGCCTGTTCCCCGCCCGTTGCGGAAATCGCCATCGAACGTAACTGTGCCGGCCTCGCGCACCATCCGGAATGACACATCGCTGGCGGTCCCATTGGCCACCGTCGCCGATAGTCCTTCCAGACGGCTGAGGGCGATCGAGAAGCCGTTGTTCGAGTCGCCCCGGCCGCGATCGACACGCAGGTTCATCTGGATCTTGCCGTCGCCCCGTTCGCCGTCCCACCGACGCGTCTCCCAGGTGCCGGAGATCTCCTGTGCCATCGCCGTCGCCGGTACCACGGCGAGTAGCATCGCGAGCGCCAGTAGCGTCGAGATCGTTCCACTTCTGTAGTAGCCCTTCATCGCTGACCTCCCGAACGGCGCCGCAGGAAGCGGTCGAAGCCGTGAATCTTGATACGGACCAGTTCTTCGATCGTCAGATCGTCGTAGCCCTGTTCTTTCAGCTCTCGGACCATTGTCGAGCTGACACCGTGGATACGCATCTGCACCAGGTCGTCGGATTCGATCTCTTCGTACGGCAGCAGTTCCTGAATCTCCTCGAGGAAGCCCAGCGACACGCCGTGAATGCGCATCTGCGTGAGCGTCTCGAACGCGACGTCTTCTCGGAGTTGAGCCGACATGCCGGCAGCAAACTCTGTCGTCACCCCGTGAATCCTGCCCTGCACGAGATCCTGAAGATCCAGATTCTCTCCAAAGGCGGCGCGCATGCCGCGCGCATAGTCGGGGCTGACGCCGTGAATCCGCAACTGCACCAGCGTGTCGATATCCAGATCGTCGGCCAACTCCGACATGGCGTCGATGAACTCGGGGGTCACCCCGTGGATGCGCATGCGAATGAGGTCCTCGATCGCGGGCAGATCCTGCTGCGCGGCACCTGCAGAACTGGCCGAGGCCGTAGTGGCCGCAGACGATTTTTCACCGCCATGCGGCACGGCGCTGCTCGCGGCGACGGGTTGCGCAATGGCCACCGGGACGAGAAAGACAAGGGACAGGGCGGTTACGGACACTAGTGTTCTCCGAGTCGGGGATTGGCGACCGGTCGACGGATTGAGAATCGCGCGGACCCTGCCGGGTAGTTGTTGGCGCCGCGCGAACGCCGCGGCGGCGTGCGCGGAGAGCGATCGCGAACTCGCGGCCACGGCGAGCAGGTGCGTCGCGTAGTCGGAGGGTCGGAGACCGCTGCGCAGGACGACATCGTCGCAGGCTCTTTCGCGCTCGACCCACAACCGCGATAGCGCCAACCATGCCAGTGGATTCACCCAGTGAATTGCCACGGCAACCCGGGCCGCCAACTGCACCCAACAGTCGTAGCGCTGCAGATGAGCCGCCTCATGCAGCAACACTGCGGCGCGACGCTGCTGCGGCCAGCGGGCAAACTCGACCGGCACCATGATGGTTGGGCGAATGAACTGGGCCGCTACGGGTATGTCCAGTTCCTCCGAGGCGAGGAGCGCTGGCGGCGCCGACATGCCCAGCCTCTGGGCAACCTGGCGCAACTCGTCAGCGGCTTCGGTTCCAGACAAGCAGATCGCGCCAGCGCGCAACCGAAGAGTCGCGAGCAGGCCGAACACGATGCGTGCCCCCAGCACGCTAACGCCAGCTAGCCATAGCCCCACCGCCAACGCGGCAACGCCACCAGACGAAGGAACCGCCATTGACGGTGTCGCCACGTAGGGCCCGGCATGCGCCGACGAAGCCAGCGCCAGGCCGCCCGTCGGCGCGGTGGCCGGCAACGTGATCGGAGGCCGTTGCTCCTTCACCGGCATCGCCGGCCGAGGCTCGACTGAAGGCAGGTTCCCGGATGGGGACCACACAGGCACATCGATGGATGGGGCGAGCCAGGCAACGAGCGGCAACGCCAGCAGAGCCGCGAGGGCGGCACTCCATACCAGCGCCCGTAGGGCTGCCGCCTGGCGGCGTGCGCACACCGCCGCGAGGCTCCCGATGACGCAGACGAGCGCCCCGCGGACGAGCAGATCAACGAGCCACATTGTCATCTCAGCGACCCTCCTTGCGGGCGGCCGCTATCAGCGCCTGCAACTCGGCCAACTCTGCCGGATCGATTCGCTCAGCGTCTTCGAGCAGCGCCGCCATGGCCTGTGAGGCCGAGCCTGCAAAGAACGTGTCCACCAGCCGGCGCGTCTCGTCGCGACGCACATGCTCCGGTGACGAGGTCGGCGTGTACACGTAGTGATGCGAGCGGCGGGTGAACGCTACATGCCCCTTGTCGGTAAGCACGCTCATCGCCGCGCGAACCGCCGAGTAGCTCGGTGGGTCGGGAATCTCGGCGTGTACTTCGGCCACAGTAGCGCTGCCGCGCCGGAACAGGATGTCCATGATCTGCCGCTCGCGGCGGCTCAGACTAGACGTGTCGACACCAGACATCACGATCTCCCAGAAGATTGCGTGCCGGCGCAGAAGGGGCTGCCCGGACAGGCTCGAATCAGCTCAACTGCTGGAAAACTAGCAGTTTCATCTCCCGCAGTCCAGGCGAAATGCGGTTTTTCCAGCAGTTTTCAGCGGGGCCGGCTCGACGTCGAACGCTTCGGCTGACCTAGCCTTCCTCTGCCTGCATCTCCTGGGCAACAAGCTGGACTTCGTCCAGGACGCGCAGCAGGTTGCCGCTCCAGAGCATGCCGATTTCTTCCTCGGTGTAGCCGCGACGGACCAGTTCGAGCGTGATGTTGAAGGTCTCGGCTGCGTTGTTCCAGCCGTGTACGCCGCCCCCGCCATCAAAGTCGGAACTGATGCCGACATGCTGCAGCCCGATGAGGTTGACCATGTAGTCGATGTGGTCGGCGAAGTCCGCCACGTCTACGGGCGGTGCCGTGTCGGCAACCTCGCCGGCTCGTGCGCCGGCGCGCTGACGCACCTCCATCATCTGACCGAAGTAGGCGTTGCGCTCGTCGTCACTCATCGTCCTGATTGCGCTGCGCTCGACGAGTTCGAAGCCGATCTCGGCGGCGATCTCTTCCTCGATCACCCGCATGGCGGCGCGATGCGCGTCGTTCTTGGCACTGTTCACGTAGCTGGAGAACGCTACCGTTTGCACCACACCACCGTTGGCGGCCAGCGCCTGTAGTTCCTCGTCGTCGAGGTTACGGCTAACATCGTTCACCGCCCGGGCGGAGGAGTGCGAGGCCATCACCGGCGCCCGCGACAGCTCGATCGTCTCCAAATTGGAGGTCTTCGCGGGGTGTGAAAGATCGATCATGATCCCCCACTTGTTCATCTCGATGATCGCCGCGCGTCCGAGGTCGCTCAGCCCGCCGTGCAGCCATACATCGTCGCGCTCGCCGGTGTTGGAGTCGGCGAACTGCGAGTGACCATTGTGCGAGAGCGACATGTAGCGGCCACCGCGTTCGGCGAAGTCGCGGATGTTGTCGAGGTCGAGACCTACCGGATACGCGTTCTCGATCGCGATCATCGCCACCTTCTTTCCCTCGGCGTCGATGCGACGAACGTCGTCGGAGGTGTAGGCAAGCTCGATGCGATCGGGGGCCGCCTCTTCGGTCAACCAGTGGATGGCATCGAACTTGGCGATGGCGTTCTCGTAGGCCGCCGCGTAGCCGGCCTCGTCGAGATCGCCCTGGCCGGTATAGACAACCAGCCAGGTGACATCGAGGCCGCCCTCTTCCATCTTGGGCAGGTTCACCTGGTTGCCTAGGTCCGTCGTGTAGTTACGCTCGGGCGTGAAGTTGCTGACGCTGATGTCGTTATGGGTGTCGAGCGTGATCACGCGCTCGTGGATGCCGCGCGCCCGCTCCACCAATGCGGCTTCCGCTTCCTCGGCTGTAGGCGCCGGTTCTTCCGCTGCCCCGCCCCCGCACGCAGCAAGCACCGAGATCGCCACGACAGCAGCAGTCCACTTCCAGGAGTTCAGCACAGTCTTCTTCATCGTCGCCTCGCAGATGATTACGAGCAGGGGGCAGTCGCCAAGGCCGAAACCTATCAGGTTCACCCACCGAGAACCGCCTGTGAGAGCGCCCGCCTACCCGCCGCGACCCGAGTTCTGGAATACTCGGCAACGAGAGTCACCGTAGTCCTGAACCAGATGTCGAGAGCACCCCGGGAGTTGGCCACATGAGCGATCAGGAAATGGCGCCGCGGCGCCGGGCAGCAGAAGGCACGAATCGAGCGGAGCCCTTGTCACGGCGGCAACTCCTCGCGGTCGGCGCGGCCGCGGCGACGGTCGCGACCTTGCCGGCGTTGGCTGGTGCGAGCCCCACGACGGTTGACGTGGGTGGCAGAGGCAGCGCCGACCTGACCGACGAGAAACAGCGACTGGCGGCTGTGATCAACCGATACGGCCCAGAGCTAGGCCCGGGGAGGTAACGACGATGTCCATATTCGAGGTCGAGTACTGGAAGGTAAGCCCGGGCAAGGAAGCAGAGCACGACCGCGCCATGCGTGGATGGCTGCAATGGGTCAACGACCACCGCGAACTGTTCGGCGAGTGGAAGAGCGTGCGCTACTTCGTCAAGGAGATCGCCGGCGAGCAGTCCGGCTTCCACTTCGTGATGTGGGAGTACGACAGCCTCGCCGCCTTCGAGGCCTACAAGGCCAGGCGTGGCGACTACCGCGGTGAGTACGCCGAGTACAAGAAGAACGATCCGTACTACATGGACGTGTTCGACCACACCGACATGCGAGTCGAAGTCTGGAAAGACATCGATCGGGACCTGTGGATCGAATGATCCCCGAGGTCTGCTGAAACGCCGCCTGCGCTACGACCCCTTGTCGAAGACAACGCGCCACTGACCGTCCGGGTCCTTGCGCCAGATCGAGTTGAAGCGTCCGCTACTCTCGCCGGCAGGCGACGACACCGGTCCGGAAGACAGGGCCAACTCTCCCGACTCTAGAACCTGCACGAGATCTGGGTTCCAGGAGAACGGGGCGACCTCCGTCTCGAAGAAGCGATGCCACGCATCTCCCACGGCGTCGCGGCCTCGCAGGGGTGTGTCACCGTTGAAGAACACCGCGTCTGGCGCGATGAACGACAGGAACGCATCGAAGTCACGATCGCTCATCGTCTTGGCAAACGCGATCTCGCGGGCACGCACAGCTTCAGCCTCGGGCCCCTCGACTTGCGCAACGCCCGACTGCGCCGCACCTGCAGCCACGGCTGTGGCCAGAATGAGCCCGGTCAAGAGGCCGGCCATGGCGATCGATCGGCGTCGTCGAGCGGCCGCGCTCCGCGCCGCGGTGACGGCAACAGCTGAGGGTCGCGTATTCACGTGCTTTGGCTCCCGGTGAAGAAAGAGACTCGGCGCCAGACAAGACGCCGCGAGCGTCTCTACAGCGTACTGACCCGTTTGGCCCGAAGCACGGACGGCGGCCCGTTACGCGCTATGGTTGGCTCGCTGCCTCTTTCCTCCAACCACGGACTTCGAGCTGCTGTGACCGTCAACACTTCATCGATGGGCCTCATTCCTTTCGACATCGGCGACAGCATCGAAGACGTCATGGAGGTGGTGCGCCGCTACTGGGGCTTCGACGGCCTGCGCCCGTTGCAGCAGGAAGCGATTCGCGCCGGTCTGGACGGTCGTGACTCGCTCGTAGTCATGCCGACCGGCGGCGGCAAGTCGCTCTGCTATCAGGTACCGCCACTGTTGGCCGGGCGCACCGACATCGTCGTGTCACCACTGATCTCTTTGATGAAAGACCAGGTCGACGGGCTGCGCGCCAACGGCTATCCGGCGGCCGCGCTGCACAGCGCGTTGGAACCGCATGAACGCGCCGAGGCCGAGCGCTTCATCGCCTCCGGCGACTGTCGCCTCGCGTTCGTGTCGCCCGAGCGCCTCGTCACCTCCTGGTTTCTCGAAACCGTCGAGCACCTGGGCATCAAGACGTTCGCGGTCGACGAGGCTCACTGCATCAGCCACTGGGGCCACGATTTTCGGCCCGAGTATCGCCAGCTCGCGATCCTGAAGGAACGTATTCCGGACGCGAGCATTCATGCCTACACGGCTACCGCCACCGAGCGAGTGCGTGAAGACATCTGCACGCAGCTTGCTCTCACCGATCCCGCGGTGCTCGTCGGCAACTTCGACCGACCGAACCTCATATATCGGCTCATCCCACGCCTGGACTTGCGCGCCCAGGTTCGTGAGATCGTCGCGCGCCACGCCAACCAGGCTGTGATCGTCTACTGCATCAGTCGTAAGGACACCGAGAGCCTCGCCCAATCTCTGCGCGAGAGCGGCTGCAGCGTGGCCCACTACCACGCGGGTCTGAACTCCGGATTACGTCACCGCACCCAAGAGGACTTCACCAACGAACACCTCGATGTCATCGTCGCGACGGTCGCCTTCGGCATGGGCATCGACCGCAGCAACGTCCGCTGCGTGATCCACGCGGCGATGCCCAAATCGGTGGAGCACTACCAGCAGGAGACCGGCCGCGCCGGGCGTGACGGGCTCGACGCGGAGTGCGTGCTACTGCACTCCCCCGCCGACTCCCTGCGCTGGCGAACGCTGCTCGAGCGCAGCGCGGCCGAGGGCGAGGGCAGCAACGACGCGCTCGGGGCCTCGCTCGCGCTGCTCGACGAGATGCGCCGCTATTGCGCCCCGGGCGCCTGCCGGCATCGATCGTTGACCGAGCATTTCGGGCAGCGCTACGAGCCGCCGAGCGACGACAGCTGTGGCGCGTGCGATGTCTGCCTCGGCGAGACGGAGGGGTTAGTAGAGGCCACGAAAGAAGCGCAGATGATCCTCTCGTGCGTGGCACGGGTGGGGCAGTCCTACGGCATGGGCCACGTAGCCGATGTGCTCCGCGGCGCTGACACCGAACGGATCCGCAACCTCGGTCACGAGACCCTCAGTACCTACGGCCTCATGAGCGACCGCACGCAGAAACAACTCATGAACCTCACTTTCCAACTCCTCGACCAGCGCCTTCTGGAGCGCAGTAGCGGCGAGTATCCGGTGCTACTCCTCAACGACACATCGATGGAGGTCCTCCGCGACGAGCGCACGGTTCACCTCGTGCCGGCCAAGACGCGGCGCGTCCGCACCACGGCACGCGAAGCGGCCTCGTGGGAGGGCGTCGACATGGAGCTGTTCGAGAGCTTGCGACAGCTCCGCACCGAGCTCGCCAGCGAACGCGGCGTGCCTCCCTACCTGATCTTCAGCGACGCCAGCCTGCGTGACATGGCCCACAAGAAGCCCACTACGCGCGACGAGTTCCTCGATGTTCACGGCGTCGGCGAGAAGAAACTGGCCGACCTGGGCGAAGCCTTCCTCGCCTGCATTGAAGCCGGAGAGCCTCGCTAAGGCAGGCATGAGGTCCACTCCTGCTAACGTGGGCGCACTCTGTGGACACGACCGGAGATCGATATATGCGCGTACTTCCAAAGATGAGTCTGCTGCTGCTCACAACGTTGATCTCGGCTGGCAACTGGCCTCACGGTCTGGCGGCGCAGGATGTCGCGCTGCCGTTCGAGTACGACTACTCGGCCGAGGCCGCTCTGGCTGCTGCCCTCGACGTCGACAACCCCGACCCTGAAACGATGCGTTCGGTCTTCGCCAAACGGCGCGCCCGGGTGCTCGACGCGATCCCGGCCGGCGCCATGATCGTCTTCTCAGTCGAGCGGGCGCAGGAGCGCCGCCTGGAGTTCCAGGTACCACACTCGGACAATCACGACTTCATCTACCTGACTGGCCTGGACGGGCTCGACGCGCTCGACTCGGCATTGCTCCTGTTGCCTTCGCCCGGGGAGCGGGTATCTGAGCAGGAAGTCCCCGACTCCCGATGGGCGGTGCTCTACACCTCAGGCGATACCGAGGCGCTTGCTGCGCGTACCGGCATCGAGGACGTGCGGCCGTTCGCCACTCTCGAGCACGACCTCTCGGTGGCAATGACCGACTACCGCGACTGGCGGGTTACCCAGGTTAGGCGCTGGCCGCTGGCCGCGGCGCTGTCGAAACGCTGGGGTCCGAACCGCAAGGTGCTCTACCTGAACTACCCGCGCTTCTTCCGCCTCGGCATGCCGGAACCGGCGCGACTCGAGACCTTCGCCCGCATCCAGCGCTTCTCGCCCGAAATGCGCATGCGGGACTCCTCCGACATCCTCGATGTAGTCCGCATGCTCCACGACTCGTGGTCGCTGGCGAACCTGCGCCGTGCGATCGACATCACCTCCGAAGGCGTGATCGAGGCTCTGCGACTGGCAACTGTCGGCATGTCCGAGACGCAGGTCATGGAAGCGATGGACTTCGTTTATCGCTACCGAGGTGCCACCCTCGGCTTCCCGACCTCCGTGCGCCGCGAGTCCTTCGGCGACCGCGACGACCGCCCCGACGTTCCCGAGGGATGGATCGAGTTCGTGGCCCGCTCCGGAGGTGCCGTGTTCCGCGCCGGCGACATGCTGCACACCGATACCGGTGCGGCGTTCAACCAC
This sequence comes from Acidobacteriota bacterium, assembly GCA_029263295.1. GTDB lineage: Bacteria > Acidobacteriota > UBA890 > UBA890 > WLXD01 > WLXD01. The sequence continues at coordinate 11,301 of JAJCXT010000122.1, forward strand.
TACTCGGCCGACATCCAGCGCAACATCCCCATCGACGGCGCCTTCACCGACGAGCAGCGCCACCTCTATACGGTTGCCCTCGACGTTCAGAAGGCGGTGATCGAGGCGGTGCGCCCCGGCGTCACCTGGTGGGAACTGCACGAGATCGCCGTGCGCATGCTGCGTGACGCGGGCGGCTATGACGAGCACTACACCTATGGCATCGGCCACTTCATCGGCATGGAGGTGCACGACGAGGGTGACTACTCGCGGCCACTGCTGCCGGGCATGATGCTGTCGATCGAGCAGGGCGTAGCCCCGCCGAACGGGCCGCGGGTGGCCTTCGAAGACGACGTGCTGGTAACGGAGAACGGCTACGAGTGGCTCAGTCGCGTGATCCCGATCGAGATCGTCGAGATCGAGGAACTGGCCCGGCAGCCGAGCACCCTGCGACCCTTCGCCGATAAGACGCCTTTCGACGGGTTGCTCCGACAACAACGCTAGCCGCCGTCTCCCGCTAGGACACAGGAGAATCCCGCGACCTTGCGGCCTTCTCGGCTTTATCTCGCTCGTCGCCGAGCTTGAGCACGCGGTACGACTCGATGGCGTTCAGAGTGATGAGCAGGAGCGACCCGAAGATGCCGAACTGTAGCAACGTGTCGTCCCGGTAGATCTCCACGAAGAGCACCACTGCCAGAAGAATGCGCAGTTCGGTGGGGCCGAGACCGAAGCTATCGATCGTGTACTTATCCGTGATCCGGTAGCGCAGCAACGACACGATCATCGCGCCGCCGTAAGCAACAACGAACACGAACGAGACGATCTTCCAGTCGGGGAAATAGAAGTAAAAGCCGAGGCCCATGATGCAGGCGGACAGCCAGTCGACATTGATGTCGAGTGACCAGCCGTACCACTTGCGCGGGCGGTTCCGGTAGTACGCCAGCCGGCCGTCGAGCGAATCGCCGAACCAATGGATCACCAGCCCGAGAATTGACAGCAGCAGCCACTCGCGATTCTCCCGACCCATCCACAGCCCGGCAAAGATCACGACCGCACCGGACAGGCCGATGGCGGTGAGAAGATCGGGCGTCACCCACTGCGGCATGGCCGCACAGAGTCTCTCGAGCAGCCAGTACTCGCCATTCTTGAGGATACTCGTGCGCTCACGATCACCGCGGATCCCGCCCTTCTTTTCGGACACTCATTTCTCCTGGTTGGCAAGAGATTCTATCCGCAGTCGGACCTCCCCTCGACGCGCTCAAGCCGAGCGGGTATCTTCGGGCCCGCTATTCGATCACCAATGCTGGAGTTTGCCGATGTCGCGTCGATCCATGGTCTGCTTCCTGACGGTCTTGTTCGCGCTCGCTGGAGCCCTCGGCGCTGGCGCCCAAGAGTGGACTCCGGACAAGCCGGGCAGTGACAACATCACCGTCGTCTCGCATCTGCCGCTGGGCCCCGCGCTGAGTGTCGCCGACATCGAGATCGAGCAAGAGATGCACCGCCCGTATGCCTACGTGGCCCGTGAGGTCTTTGGCGAGTACGGCGAGAAGGGTTTGGACGTGATCGACCTGAGCGACCCGACCAAGCCCGAGGTCATTCACGGCTGGCGCATCGAGGACCAGGACCTGCACACCGGCGCGGGCGGCAAGGACATCAAGTACTTCGTGTGGGAGGAGCGCTACTACGTGCTCTTGTCGGTGCAGTTCGGCCAGGGCGGGCCGAACCCCGATCTCGGGGCGATCATCTTCGATGTCACCGACCTGCCGCAGAAGATCGAGGAGGTGGCCCGTATCCGCGAGACCGACCTGCCGGGCGGCTTCCATAACATCTTCCTGTACCAGCACAGCAACGGCCGCCCGCTGTTGTTTACGACAGTGCGCGGCCCGGGGGCTCACGTTTACGACCTCGGCCATGTCATCAGCGGCCACATGGAAGACGCTCTCGTGTCGTCGGTCCCGGTCGGCGACGGTCCCGTGGGTGAACGCGGGTATCGCGGCTACCACGACCTGTACGTTGGCTGGCACCCGGACACTCAGAGCGACCGCTTCTACGGCGGCGGCACCGACGGGTACTACGTTTACGACGTCACCAACCTGGAGAATCCGCAGCTGGTCGTCTCTCTCACTGGCATCAGCGGGGTCCAGTACGGGCACACCTTCACGCCCTCGCCCGATGGCCGCTACGTGATCGCCGAGACCGAGTATCAGTACGCGCCGCTACGTATCTTCGATCTACAGCCCGCGCTCGACGGCGAGACCAAGAACATCCGTAGTCCAATCTCGGCGTGGACCGCCGACTGGCGTCACCTGGTGCACAACCACGAGGTGCGCTGGCCGTTCGTCTTCGTCTCCGGCTACGTCGACGGCCTGCAGGTGTTCAC